>CALDDL010000306.1 GCA_937936675.1 uncultured bacterium | reverse complement strand
CCATTTCAATATGATTTACTCGTTTCGCGATTAGATTTCCCGTTAGTTACAAATCAAATAGAATTTAGCGTTTTATATCCCGAGCCTTTGTTTGATGGTTCAATAGCTAAATGCCAGACTGAGAAAATAAATCCTATGGCATGGTCGCCACTTGCCGGAGGAAGATTATTCAATAATAACAATGATGAAAAGTTTAATAGAGTTCGTAGTCTCCTCTATGAACTTTCAGCGAAATATGGAAAACCAATTGACGAGATAGCATTAGCATGGATAAATTATCATCCGGCAGATTTTCATATTGTATTAGGGACAGGAAAAATTGAGAGAATTAAATCCGCCATAGATAGTTTAACAATAAAATTAGACCGAGAAGATTGGTATAAAATATTAGCCGCTTCCCGTGGCGAAAGACTGCCTTAAAACAGAATATATTATTTTAAGATTATCAATTTCTTAGTATCGCTAAAATCACCGGCAGTAATTTTATAGAAATATATTCCGGAGGCAATGCCTTCGGAATTAAATAAATAGTAATGGTTGCCTGCCGATAATTCTTCTCTTTCTATTAAAGTCCTAATTTCTCTACCTAATAGATCATATATCTTCAGACATGTAATGCTATTAGTTTTTAGAGAAAAACTTATAGTTGTTGAAGGATTAAATGGATTAGGATAGTTTTGATTCAACTGATAATTATAATTAATCTCCTTATTATTAATAATTTTAGTCCCAAGTCCATTGCCATGTTTTTTTATTCCAAACCAAACAGTTCTATTTTCATTTTGGTTTAATACAACTCTGAATTTATTAGATGAAATAGGTTTTATATATTTTGATGAAGAGATTATTTCCATACCTAAATTATCTAATGGAGTAAGAGAAATTGAATCTGCCTCTAATGTTAATTCAATTTCAATGTTCATTGGAAAAATCTGCGTTGGTTTTTTACCCCAATTAGTATTTATTGTATTTGTTCCATTCCAAATCATTGAGCTGTTTTGAATTTTTGAAGTAACAGTGATTAATGAATATTCTGATTGATATAGTGCTTTATCATCTAGAGAGATCCAAGAAATAGCACCGAAATCATCATCATTAACGCTAAATATTTTTGCATAAGAATATTCATTATTTTTGGCTTTCTTAAGAAAACCTGTTAATGCGAAATATTTTTCTGCGTCAACTGAAAGCAACCCTGATTCTGTATCCAATTTAATTTCATTAGTTGAAGAAGTAAATTTCCCGGTTGAGGGAGAAGGAAGCGAACTAATCGCCGTTGTAGAAGAAGCATTATAATTGGCGATTCTAAATGAATTAGACAATGGGAGACCATCGTAGAGAAATGTATTACCGCTCCATCCGCTATCATCTGTTCTTGGAATGGATAAAAGAAATTCTTTAGAAAAATTTAATAACACCGGATTCGATTCATTTTTAATATATCCTTTTCTAAAAGCTAAAGCTGCAGGTGGAAACATTGCCATTATTAAATGATTTTTGCCGACTGAGAAATAACTATCAATAAAATCTTCTTCCCATTTATTAACTCCATAATAATCAAAGACCATAGTAGCATCAACATTATGAAATGATGAATATGCCGGAAGAAAAATCATACTCTCTACTTGAAAACGATTTGGAAATGGATGATTATATTCACTAATTGTATAAGGTTTATTTAATTCTGCTTTGGGCTTGAATAAAGAATTAATAGTACCTCCAAAAGCGTTCTTTACCATTGCTGTATTGTCTATTCTCCAATCCGAATTAGACCACGGTTCATTCGGGAATGAAGGATGATCCCAATATGCATGATTATCTACATAATCCATTCCCGATTGAAAATAGGAATCTAAAACTCCATTGCCCCAATTAGTACCTACGATAGGAACTTTTACTTTTATAACATCCTTAATATAATTTTTCATTTCATTTTGGAAGTCAGATTGAGTCTTTGCATAAAACTCACTCATATCCATTACTCGCGATGAAGTGTAACCGGGACACTCATTATAAGCAATACGATTAATATTTCTTAAGTTGAGATTTTCTTCTTCTAGCAAACCTTTAAGACCAGATTTCCTCACTGATATTTCATCAATCCAAAATGTGCCGATAGTATTATTAAAGGAAAAAGCTAAACGTGTATTATTAAGATTGGTCTCGATAGCTTTGAATTTAACTGTGAAATATTGCCATTCGGTGGATAGATTAAAAGAGAAACCATTATACCATGTATAAGGATCATTATTTCGAGACATCGTTAATGAGATTTTTTTAGGTGAATCTGATTTTGCAGCAAAGGAAATAGTATAAACGGAATCTTTTTGAACAGATAAGGAAGGCTGTTTGAACTGCAAATGCCATTCTTGATCAGTAACAGAAGTTACATTTATTTTAACTGAATTAGCTCCTGAATAAGATGTAATCTTATCAATTTCAGACGTTGCTTTGGCGGTTGAATGAATTTCCATTATCCAATCCGGTGATAAACTATTAATCTCGAATCCATTATTTTTTACCAAATTAATGTTACCCTCAGGAATAAAATCCTTGTTCCATGCAGCAACAAGATTTTGATGGGAATTATATTTATTAAGCAAGAATGAATTAAATAAACTATCGAGCATTATCGAATGTCTAGAAGTGAATTGTCCGCCTTTATTAATCGGTTTTAATTTATCATCTTTCCAAAGGCGATAAAGCGAATTTTCATTAATTATTTCCACCATTGCAAGTACAGGGTCTTCGGATATTGCAAGCCCGGTATATGGATTAATATGAGTAAGAATTTGATTTGCATATTCTTTTTGCAATTCTATTAACTGCCTGTCGAATAAAGTTACTCCTTTAGCAAATTCTAAGAGAGAATCAGCATCCGGCACTCCATCAAAGGCGCTGAATTTACGTGAGACGTTAAGATTTAGATTTACGAATATTCCATTTCGTTTAAGGTGGTAAATTAGGTAATCTAATTTATCTAATTGCACAGGGTCTAAGACTCTTGTATCTAAACCTGTAAAGAGGCTACCAGTTTTAGTCCATCCATTATCCAGATGATGAAGGCGAACTAAATTAACACCAAATTTTTTCAATCGATTAGTAATCTTTCGTGTTACATTTTTTGCGGGGAATGCACCATCAGCCACCATATTAATTCCCCAAAACCTAATCTTATCACCACGGAAAGCGAAATGTCCATCGCTTGTAATTGAAATAAAATCCTTCCCTGATAAATCATAATTATCAAACGATGGTAAAAATATTTGTTCAGTGGAATCATAAGCAGACAAATTAAAATTAAATCCACCACTAAAATTTTGAGAAAATAATTTAGTGAAAGTAAGAACAAAGATTATTAAATATAATTTTACAATTTTCATTTCTTGTCCTAAAATCCGAGAGCTTTTAGATAACCTTCATTTATTTTGCATTTTTTCAGTTTGATATTTTCAAGGTAATCAGATAATATTTTTTTAATTTTTGTAATGTCAGGTTTATTATTCCTGATTTTCTCGTAAGAACTCCTATCGGATTCCGCAAAATTAATAATGAGATCATAATCTTCAGGTTTATTAATAGAAACTATATTGCTAGTTGCATCCAATTTTTTATAAGGCCAGAAGCACCACCCAATATTATTATCTTCTAACGTAGTTCTAAATTCTTTTATCCATTGATCATTATTTTCGCCTGATTCGCCCATCCAAATAGGTACTTTATATTGATCACTATAATCGATATAAGATTGAATTACTGATTTATCTGTAGCTGTCCAATACTTATGAAAAGTATAAACTGAATTATCATCAAAGGGAGGACCAAAGACTGAAAAATCACTATTCCATTGAGCACCTCCAATAAACATAATATGATTCGGATCATATTTTCTCATTTCGGAAATTAATTCTGCATAAAAGGGTTCAAGATATGGATTTAGTTTTGTTTTATCGAAGTATGTAGCAATAGGTTCATTTAATAAATCATAACCCATTAAATATTTTTCAGATTTATAACGATTAGCAATTTTTGACCAAATATCGATAGTGAGTTTTCGCATAGTTTTACTTTCAAATAGGAACGGATAACCATAGCTATCATCAATATTATCGCCTGTTTGTCCACCCGGTGCGCAATGCATATCTAATATTATATATAATTCATATTTATTGCCCCAGTCAATTGCCTTATCCAAATACTTAAACCCAAAATCAAGAATGACATCAGGATTTTCTTCTGAAGCAAACAAACGAAAATTGAATGGAACTCGAACTGAATTAAACCCACTCTCTTTAATAAATTTGAAATCCTCTTCTGTAATATAGTTTTCCCTGAATTGTTCCCAAAAATTATTTGATTCTTCAGGTCCTATTAATTGATTGAATAGAGTATAAATCATTTGGGGAGAATTCGTATTCTTGAACTTGAACATATAGCCTTCGGGAACTAACCAATTTCCGAGATTAATGCCTTTAAGTAATATCGGTTTTCCGTTTATATCCAGAATTTCCTTTCCTTCTGTTCGAGAATAATTTTGAGAAAATGTTAATGAAGTGAGCACTAATAAAATTAAATAAAAAATAATCTTTTTCATTTTTGTCTCTTATTATAATTTATGAATAAATGAATAGCTGTACATTGATGGAGATAAACTACCGAAAAAATAAAACCGGATATTTATAAATATATCCGGTTTGAATTTAATTTAAGCGAACAAAAAATCTAATATGTTAATCCGAATCCATAAGCGAAAAGAGGATCATAATTTGTATCGCCAACGTTAATCGGTATTTGATTATTATTACGAGGCCATGAATGAGATAATTTTCCTTTCGGCGAATAGTCACCGAATAATATATCGGCAACTCCTTCACCTTGAGTCCCCGGAAGCCATGCTGCTAAAAATGAATTTGATTTAGGAAGTACTTTATCAATTATCATTGGTCTGCCCGAAAGAAGAATTGTAACAATCGGTTTACCACTCGCACTTACCTTTGAAATTAAATTTACATCTCTAGTTGAAATTGATAAATCGTTTTTATCTCCTTTCATTTCAGCATAAGGCGTTTCTCCGATTACAGCAATTATTATATCTGCATTCTCGGCTCCATTACCATCTGCAGAGAAAGTAACTGAGGAACTTGAAGCAACTGATGATTTAATAGCTTGAAGAATTGTAGTACCCGGTTGTACTTTTCCGGTATTCCCCTGCCATGTAACAGTCCATCCACCGCACTGCATACCAATATCATCAGCAGCAGAACCAATAACAAGAATTTTTTTATTCTCTTTGGAAAGGGGAAGAACTTTAGCATCATTTTTTAATAGTACTAAAGATTCTCTAACAGCCTGACGTGCTACTTCTCGATGTTCTTTTGAACCGATCTGAGCTGTTAGACCTCTATCAGTTAATGGTCTTTCGAATAATCCCATCTTAAATTTAATTGTTAAAATTCTTCTAACTGCATCATTAATTCTATCTTCTTTAATTCTTCCTTCTGTAACTAACTGCTTGAATAATTTTATAAATTCACGATGATTATTAGGAAGCATAATCATATCCAAACCAGCATTGATAGAATTTTCAATATCACTTTTAAAATCTCCTGGGAGCTGATCAATACCAGCCCAATCAGAGACTACAAAGCCTTCAAACCCCAATTCATTCTTTAACACATCCGTAATCCAATATTTACTGCCATGCATTTTTTGTCCATTCCAACTGCTATACGAAACCATTATACTTCCCACACCTGCATTAATAGCAGAGAGATATCCTTGAAGATGAAGTTGACGCATATCAGCTTCGGAGAGGATTGTATTACCTTGATCAATTCCATTTTGAGTGCCGCCATCGCCAAGATAATGTTTAGCACAAGCTAAAACTGAAGTTGCTGAATTTAAATTTATTCCTTGAAAACCTTTTACAGAAGCTGCACCAAGTCTTTTTACCAGTTCAGGAGATTCTCCAAATCCTTCATAAGTTCTTCCCCATTTTTCGTTTCTTGGAACAGCTACACAAGGAGCAAAAGTCCAATCAATACCTGTACCTGCAATTTCAACTGCAGTGATTTCAGATACCTTCCTAACTAAATCTTCATTTCCCGAAGCACCCAGACCAATATTATGAGGGAATATAACAGCACCATAGACATTATTATTTCCATGAACTGCATCAATACCATAGATAATTGGAATCTTTAAGCGAGATTGAAGTGCAATACTTTGAAGCCGATCATACAAGTTTGCCCATCCGGTTGGGGAAATATCCGCGGGGTCTGAATCTCCTCCGCTTAAAACCGAACCAATAGCCAAATTCTTTAAATCATTTTCATCAGTTAATGCTAATACATCCACTTGAACCATCTGACCAATTTTTTCATCGATGGTCATTTTATTAATAAGGTTTTCTACTCTATCATTATATTCGGATTCATTGATAGATTCAGTACCTTTTTGAGAACATGAAATTAATAATATCATTATGAAAACAAATGCAAAATTTTTCATCATTATCTCCAGATGCTAAGCTGCTAAACGATAATTATGTTTATGCCCCTTAATACCATAATAAGCAATATATAAGTAACAAAGAACAGGAAGAATAAATGCATGATGAATACCGATATTATCAGCTAAGAAGCCTTGAGCGAGAGGAATTAAAGCACCTCCAACAATGGCTGTGCATAAAATACCCGATGCCTGTTCTGTATGCTTTCCAAGACCATCGATTGCAAGAGTGAATATAGTCGGGAACATAATTGAATTAAAAAGTCCTACCGCTAAAATAGAATACATTGCTATATCACCGAAAGTAAGCATCGAAACTATAACAAGTATTCCTGCAACAAATGAATTAAAAGCCAGCACTCGACCGGGTTTTATATATCTTTGAACTACTGCACCAATAAATCTACCTACCATTGCACCACCCCAATATAGAGATACCATTTTACCGGCATCAGCTTCTTTTAGACCTGCAATAGCAGGTTCGCCAAGATAATTAACTAAGAAACTACCAATTGCAACTTCTCCGCCTACATAAACAAAGATACCGATTGCCCCTAGCACTAAATGTGTATATCCCCAAGCGCTTTTGTGAAGATGATCGATATGAGATGATTTATCCGTGTCTTCAGCACTGCCACCTTCGATTACAGGAAGTTTTATGAAAGCAAATATTGCTGCAATAATAAAAAGTGCAGCAGCTAATCCAAGATATGGCACCTGAACTGCAGCAGCTTCTGTTTGTTTATAAATTAATAATTCAGCCGGACTCATTCCTGCTAATACTTCACCGGATTTCACAGATACCGATAATATTAAAAGAGACCCAAAAATTGGGGCTATCGTTGTTCCGAGTGAATTAAAGGCTTGAGTTAAATTTAATCTGCTTGAAGCTGTTTCGGGTTTACCTAAAATAGCTACGTAAGGATTAGCTGCAACTTGTAGAACAGTTATTCCTCCTGCCAATACAAATAATGCAGTTAAAAATATTGCATAAGATTCCAATCCCGCAGCAGGATAAAATCCTAAACAACCTACTCCGGCAGTAATTAAACCAATTACAATTCCATTTTTGTAACCGAATTTTTTTACAATTTTCCCGGCGGGAAGTGATATCAATGCATAAGCAGTAAAAAAACTAAACTGAATTAACATAACTTGAGTGTAATTCAATGTGAATACTGCTTTTAAGTGGGGAATAAGAATATCATTCAAACAAGTGATAAATCCCCACATGAAGAATAATGTTGTTAATGATGATAAGGCAAACGTATAATTTTTATTAGATGAATTAGATACGTAAGCTTTACTAGGTGCACCGGATACTGCCATAATTTTCTCCTTTTACAAAAATTTTTTTTATTTTAATTCAAATTCTTGTTTTAATCCACCGACTGTAATTACGAATTTGCCGGCTTCCAATATTTCTTTATTGTCTCTCCCAATGAACTTTAATTGATCTGGAATAATTGTAAAATCAATACTTTTTTGTTCCCCTGGTTTTAATGAAATTTTTTCAAAACCTTTTAATTGCAAAACAGGACGAGAAACTGAACCATATAAATCAGTTACATATAATAGTACTGATTCCATCCCTTCTAAAACACTCGAATTTTTTACATTAACTTTCACTTTAAGATTTTCATTCTCACTGATCGAATTTGAAGATAAACTCAAATCAGAATAATCAAATTTAGTATAGCTCAGACCATGTCCAAAAGTCCACTGAGGATTAAAAACATTAGCATCAAAAACTTCCATAGGTTTATAATCGTAATGAACAAAATCATTTACGAATCTAGGGTATGTAATTGGTAACTTCCCGCTAGGATTAACATCGCCGAAAAGGATTTCAGAAATTGCAGTTCCACCTTCCATACCGGGTAAGAAGGCTAATAAAATTCCGGAAGCAAGTTTTTCAATTTCACTAATTATTCTTGGTCTTCCGCCAATCATAACTAACACAATCGGTTTTCCTGTTTTTGATAATTCTTTAACGAAATTCAATTGAGCTTTTTCTAGAGTCAAGTCATTAATATTACCGGGGGTTTCGCAGTAAGTTGGTTCTCCGATACATGCTATTATTATATCAGAATTTTTTGCTTGTTCAATAGCATTAGCTGTATTTAAATCTTTATTGAAAGTAACACCTTCTGAATAAGAAACATTTGATTTACCAATGCGAGATTCAATCGCTTCTAGAACGGTCATCTTCTCTTTGGGATATAATGATTCCTCATTTCCCTGCCATGTAATTGTCCAACCACCATTAAGAACAGATAATAAATTAGCAGTGGGTCCGGTTACAAAAATTTTTGATGTTTTTTTGATAGGTAGAACTGAATCTTGATTTTTTACTAATATAATTGATTCTCTTGCTGATTGAAGATTTGCTTTGGAATGCTCCGGAGATGCAAATACTTCAGAGTTATTGTTTTTGGAATAAGGATTATCAAATAGTCCCACCATAAATTTCACTCTTAGAATTCTAGTAACTGCATCATCAATACGAGAGATTGGCACTTTTCCATCTTTTACTAGCTCTAATAAGTATTCATAAAAAGAGTAATCCATAGGAACCATACTCATATCAATACCAGCCATTACAGCCATTCTTACAGCTTCTTTAGGAGAATCTGCCACTCTATCTCTTGTGTAAAGTCTTTTAATATCTTCCCAATCAGAAACAGTAAAACCTTTAAAATTCCATTCACCTTTTAGAATTTCTGTAAGTAAATGATAATCTGAATGAGTAGGTATACCTTCATTTTCACCTGAGTTTACCATTACAGTCATTGCACCAGCTTCAACGGCAGCTTTGAATGGTGGAAGGAAATATTCTCTCATCATTCTTTCACCAATCCAAGCAGGACTTCTATCTTTACCATTTAAAGGGAATCCATATCCTGCAAAATGCTTTAAGCAAATTGCAAGCTTAGAATCAGAATCCATTTCATTACCCTGAGCGCCTTTGATATAAGATAAACCCATTTGAGTAGTTAAATATACATCTTCACCAAAAGTTTCCCATAAACGAGGCCAGAGAGGATTTCTTCCCATATCAAGCACAGGATAAAAATTCCATGGAATTTGCGATGCTCTTGTTTCGGAGGAGGTGATTTCTCCTGCCTTTTCTTCCAAGTCTCTATTAAATGTTGCAGCCATATTAATTGATTGAGGAAATAAAGTAGCGCCTTTTGTATAAGTAACTCCATGAATTGCATCGATACCATAAAAAACCGGTATTTTATTAGGGGTCTTATTTATTGCAATATCTTGAATTTTATTAATAATTTCATGCCAATATTCTAATGAATGTGCTACATCATAAACATTCAACATGGAACCGACATTATATTTAACAATTGCCTCTTCTAACTTTGCTAAATCCAATTCATGTTTTTGGTCTCTCGTACCTTGCTTTTTGGAAACTACCTGAAGTGTTACTTGGGTCATCTGTCCTACTTTTTCTTCAAGTGACATTTTGCTCAGGAGTTCTTTCACTTTCTTTTCAATCTGTTGTTCATTCATTTTTTGTGCACTAGAATTATTTGACAATAGAATTGTTAGACCTAAAAAAAATATGAGATATTTAATCATTACCCTTTCCGAATTATTAATTGATTATGTTAATTCAACAACATTAATTTTTGTACAGCACTTATATTATTTCCTTTGATTGAATAAAAATAAACACCGGAGCTTACTTTGCCGCCGAATTTATTGATTGCATTCCATTTAACTGAGTGAGAACCAGCATTGACATCCCCAATTTCATGATAATAGACCTCTCTTCCGAGAAGATCATAAACAAAAAAATTTAGATTATCCTGATCGGGAAGATAATAGTTAATTACTGTCTCACCGTTAAATGGATTTGGAAAATTTTGATATAATTGAAATTCAGATGGAAGAATAGAAGCCTCCTCAACTGATGAGGGATTTGCCTCTTCTATTATAATTCCATTCAAAACCGTGTTTTCAATTTCTGAAGCAAATTGAATTTCGATATAATTTGTGTCAACTTGAAAATCTTTCACATCAATATCAAAAGCAGCATTCTTACCCACTTTATCAAAAATATCAAGATTATCATAAATCAATTTATGATTTATTAGCACATCAAAAATTCTTTTACCCTTTTCAGTGAAGTAACTTTCAGCAAACATCAATTTGATATTATATTTTCCTTTAGGTACTCGTACGATATAATTAGGTAAATAATATGTTTCACTGCGGTATATATGATCTAGATCGGTATTTGCAATTTCTAAAGTTCCGGAAGCCATTGCCTTAGTACCATCGTAATAACCATATTCTTTACTATTATCAAAATATTGATCAGGCAAAAATTCGGAATTACCACTTCCGCCAACATCAATTTTAATTGGGAATGGCAATTGATTTTCAACTTCTACTCGTCCAGATTTTGTATCAAAATTCCCAAATAAGTCCTTTATATTTCTTATGATAATTGTATATACAACATCTTTTCTTAATCCCGTTACATCTAAAAGAACACGTTTGCTATCGGGTAATAAAGTAACACTATTTATTGTTACTCCGGGTATAATATAGTTTTCTTTTAATTCCGCCGAAGCTCTATCGACTTCCTCAGAGAATCTCATGAATACCTTTCCATTTTGCTGACGAGCAGAATGAATTACAGGAGGTTTTCTATCGATATAACCAAGATTATTATTATCTGTGATACAAAGAATTAGTTTCCCATCTTTTATAACTGCATTTTCGGGAGTCATATTAACGTTATTTCCATCCCAAGTATGAGTTGCTTTTTGCCATCGGTTTTCATCGAATGTATTAAATTCATCAGCCCATTCAAAATTAAAATTATTATTTGTTCCCGAATTACCTGCTCCCGGTTTATAAGAATAATACTTAACCCAATCATAATATGCGAAACCGGGAAGATGTTCTTCTTTAAATTCACCAACCCAATTTGTATAAGCTGGCAGCCAGACATTCATCATAATTTTTTGAGGTCTTGTCAACTGTTTAATGAAATCACCGGTTTGGCGATATACTTCTTTATTATCAATGAACCACGCTACATAATCAGGTGTCCATTCAAAAGCATATTCGTGATAATCATCGGCAGGATTAAAATCAACCCATTCATGTCTTACATGATTTCCTGCACTGCTATTAAGAATTGTATTAAACTGTACTTCATTAGAATATCTACCAAGAATTTCTACATCAATTTCATTCCAAAAACGATCTTCGCTTGTTTGTTCGAAATAAGTAAATAGCGTAGAAAGTGTTCCATCTTTTTCCATACTCTTAAGTTTTGTCTCGAATCTGCCATATTTATACGCTTCTTTTGTTCTGTATTCGGCACCTTTATAATTCTTTTGAGCATATAAAGAAACCATCGTCAATAGAGATATTATAAATATTTTCTTAATCATAACTACCTAATATTATTTAAAAATAAGGGTGAGGCTGAAACCTCACCCATAAAAGGAATAAAGGGAAATGGAAACAACAAATTTATCAGAACATAACAGTAAGAGAAAATTTCTGTACGTCTTTTAGTCTTCCAAAATCAGAATACGAGTAGTCTATTTTGAAGGTTAGATTTCCTAATAACATCTGCTTAATACCAACACCAACAGCAAATGATTCTTCTGAATCTTCTAAGAATATAGATTTCATACCACCTCTAATAGAAAACATATCATTAAAGGTATATTCTCCACCAACATTCAAACTTTCATAGTCATCACTAGGATGCATTGCATCAACTGCTAAAAGTAGTCTATGCATATCCGACTTGATTACATCATAAGCTAATCCGACACGGAAATTTAATGGTAATTCCCATTCATCGGTCTGCAAATAAGAAGGAATATTTCCATTATTTCCTGATGAAGTAGGGTCCGGATCATATAGCACCAAAGATGATGTACCATCAAGTTTCATCTTAGTACCGAAATTGGAAATTGACATAGCTAAGACTATTCCATCAAATGGAGTTACATAGGTAACACCCATATCAAGAGCAAAAGCCGAAGCCGACATTTTCCAAATTGATTGTTGGATAAATTTTGGATTAAATCCGATTGAAAAATTCTCGGTTAAGGAAATGGCATAGCCCAAGCTTATAACAACATCATTTGCCTTAAAAGTTTCGCCTGTTCCTTCCGGTTCATCAATCGTTCTTACTTTCATTTCATCCATTTCTGAAGAAATAAAACTTACACCAAGTGCACCATAATCGCCAAGATTATAAGAAGCGGCGAAAAAATTGTAATTAATATCCGCAATCCAATTAGTTCTTTCAAAAGTAACTGCAGTGCCGGCAACTTTAGTAAGCCCTGCTGGATTCCAGAATAAAGCACTTGGATCATCTGCTACGCCAACATAGGCGTTTCCCATACCGCTTGCTCTGGTACCTTGTGCAATGGAAAGGAACGGAGCGGCGGTTGTGCCTTTCTTAGAAACATTCGATACTATATCCTGCTGTGCATTTATAGTAAATACGAATGTTAAAAGAATTAAAACTGCTTTTATAGTAATTGCTCTCATTTTTATTATCTCCGTCCCTATTTAATTATCGCAAATTTGCCAATATATTCACCTACTCCGGGAGCATCTACATGATATATATATATACCATAAGCTATATCCATACCATCCTCGGTAACAAGATCCCAAGTTAAAGAACCATTTTCCGGTCCTGAGTTTTTGGATAATGTTTTTACTAATGCTCCGGTAACAGTGTAGATCCTAATAGTACAAACTGCCGGCAAATGAATGAAATCAAGTCTTCTTTCGCCACGACCGGTCTGACCGAAGTTCCTCTTTTCCCATGCAGCAGCACTAATATATGGATTAGGAACCACAGCAATATTGCTCATTACATCGGAGGCTAATTTTGAATCAACTTTTGCAGATTTGGTTGAGAATTCAAAATAATCTCCTTTCATAAATGGTTTTTTAGTTGTAATTCTAAAAATATCACCGACAACCGGAGGACCCCAGTTTCCGCCCGGATCTTGATATGTAATCTTCCATGTTAGTTTATAGGCATTCCCAACATATTCTATAATTACTATATCATCACCAATACCAAACTGTTTATCTTTATTGTTATCCAATACTTCGGCTTGAACTATCTCTCCGCGTGTAGTATTCATAACTTTAAATGGAACTTTGATTTTTGTAAATGGTGTTAATGGTCTATCTGCTTCGGGAACCCAAGTAATTTCATAATTTGAGGGCCAAGCTACGTTTCTTATTGGCGAACTCGCATCAGGCATTACTTCAACAATCACATTACTGAAACCTTTAACCCATCCGGTTTTTTCAAGATCGACAACTACTTTTTTATCGTTATTGACTTCAACAGCCAAACCATCAAACGGAGGACTAAATTTACCCAGACCAATATCAGCAGAATCGATTCTTGCTTCAATTGTATCTGTTACTCCATTTAGATTTCTTACAATTGCATAAGAAGTAGTTTTATAATTGGGAACTTCCCCACCTGATCTAAAAAGAATTTTATATGTTGCGTTTTCTTGGATTTGAGCAGGATTTAATGCAGATATATTAATTGAGCCAGTACCCACACCTTCTTTAACTGAAGAAGTTTCACCAACAATTTCAGGAGGAATATATCCGGCAACCGGAGCGTTTGGAATTACTACCGCACAATTGATATCTACAAATTTAATATTCCCAACCAAATCTTCAGAAATAATTTTCGTGGTTTCTGAAGGTAAAAGACCCTTTGTACCAAACATTGGATCACCCTGATCATAAGCTACAACTGCATAATAATATCTTATACCATTGGTAACGGTAGTATCAACGAATGAATGCTGAAGACCGGTATCACTGCCTCTCCAGAAATGAGCACCATTAATACCAACCGGATCAGGACCTTTAATACCATTCTTAAGATCGAATTGTGCTATCGGTTTCCAATATTTTGGTTCACCTTTAGAATCAGTTATTAGTTTTATATCTGTAAATTGAGGTTCAGTTGAACGATAAATTAAATATCCTTCAAAATCTTTCTTATAACCTAGGAATGGATCGACCGACTGTTCCGATATATCATCCCAATAAAGGAATACTTTTTTATCACTTGCAATTGCAGTTAACGTTGCTTTAAGTGGAGGTTTAGCAAAGTTATAATTAGCATTATAAATCTGCTGAACTGTCTCTTTATTGAAAATCAAATCCTCTAAATCAGAACCAAAGAGTAATGCCATAGAGAACCTTTCTCTACGATATTGCTTAATTGGAAAGGGACCTGAACCAAAAAGCATCTGTATATTTGAATTTTGGAGAAGAGTATCAAAACTATTATAGTTCATTTTTCTCCAAACCACTTCATCATTTTTAGGCCAAACAGAATTCGGACCTTTATTAGATAGACGTTCGATAACTAAACTGGTAAGACCAATTTGATCCGATTCATCTTTATCGGTAGCATCAAAATTTGGTTCACCGGCAGTAGGTATTCCATCACCTTCGCCCTGATCAGGACCTTCATATTGCAAATCAAACGGACCAACGCCATCTTTACCAACGTCATTATTTAGTGGTTCGTTATCTTCCGGATCCCACTTTCCATTTCCATTAAGATCAGTAAATGTTAACCAATCACCATCATTATCGATTCCATCATCTCTTCTTTCATCCACTAGATTATCTAAATCATCATCAATGCCATTAAAACCATCGCCGGGACTTTCTAGAAATGCATAACCAACATAACCAGTTTTCCAGTTATCAGGCGGTGCCTTTCCATCTTTATCAAATGCATAAGCAATATCTCTAACGATATCATAAGAAGCATTATCATCACCATTATCATTTACGCCACCGACACCGGTATCGCAATAGAATCCGAAAAAGGTAGTGTCATAATTTACGTCAGATAAGTTAATAATATCATAATGCCAGAAGATAATATCTTCAGCTAATACATGAGACCATTGAAAACCTCTTACTTCAACTCTATAACCAAGTCCGCCTCTCTCATGATCTGAAGCTACGGGGAAATAGCCATAAGGAGCACGAGTAAATTCTTTATCCTTTGAATCATCCATTACGTAGAATGTTTCATAGTCGGAATTAATGATTCCTCTACCGAAATAACCGAACCAGAATCCATCCCAAGTATTATCAATATTTGGAAGGACTTTAGGCCAAAATTCGGGCCATGTTAATTTCTTTCCGCTTATCGCTGGTTCTTCGGAATTAGCGGCTGCGTATCCGGGTACAGGTTCATTTACCCATAAATCGTTAGTTACAGGATCAAAATCTACTTCTTCACGATATGATGCTGCTACCGGGTGAATTAATTGTTTATTCATCGGAGCGATAACTGCCGATGTAAATATTGGTGTTACACCATCTAAGTAATGATGATCACTACCTGCAGGCCATTCTCCGGATGGTCTATCCGGCCAGGTTCCCACTTGCCCATCATTCCTAAAGATGGTTCTGATTAAATTACCATCCATTATACCTTTTTTTCGGTATGTCTTGTCTCCATAGGGCTCAGAACGATATTTCATGATCTGATCCTGTGATTGAGCAATTAGGATGGTAGAAAACAAAAAGAAAAGTATTACCAAATAATTGCGTTTCATTATAAACTCCATTTTCATGTATTAAAATCCTACATTGAATCCGACACTAATTCTTCGTGGTGAAGAATATAATGTAGGATTTTTTACGTATTCATCAATTGTATTAAGACCAATAACCGGTGAAGCAAATTTTGTATTCAAATCTGTCGTTGCTCTTCCTGTCGATCCATATACACCATATTCATTTGCAATATCGAATAAGTTATATACGAGTAAGAAAGCACTAAAATCTAGTCCGAAAATTCTGAAATTTTTATTTGCCCTTAAATCCACATTCATAGTTGTAGGTTTTCTGCCGCCATTTTCAAACCTTACACCTTGAGAATATCGTGGGTCTTCTGAATAAGGCATACCTGAACCATACGAGAATACCATACTTGCTGTCCAATCTCTCGGATCGCCCACGGTTAATGATAAATTAACTGTATGACTTTGATCCCAATTAAGTGGAACAGTTTTTTTGGTTACTTCTACGGGTGGATCAGAAGCATTATTATTATATACCGTCATTGGATCAGAAGCATTGCCCGCAGCTACTTGATATGTATAATCTACTTTCGCACTGAAGTAATCAGAGTATCTTTTATCAAGTGTAAGAATTAAACCTTTTACGTTACCATAATCTCTATTAACATATCGACCATAAATAAAACCTTCATAAGTACTTTTTATTTCCATACCGAGAAGATTACGAATATCAGAATAATAGAGAGTTACATCTACTGAAACATTAGGAAATATAACTTGTTGAAGACCAAGTTCATATTTAACAGTTTTTTGTGCTTTAAGCTCCGGATTACCGACAATCGATGATAATGAAGTAGTTTGATCAATAATGTAAGCATAATTTGAGTACAAATTTTCAAAAGTAGGAATTTGGAAAAAGTGTCCATAAGAAAAGTGAATAGCACCTTTATCAGAAATTGGGAAAGAAACACCGAGACGAGGACTAAACTGATATTCCCCTTCAGAACTTCTTTTTGTATTTGCATTTGGGAAGTTTGGATTATTCAATGGATTTCTTAAATCAACCGGCAATTCGGTTTCTGCACTAAAATAATCATATCTCACACCGGCATTAATAATCATTATATCATATTCCATCTTATCTTGAATGAAAGCAGAAATTTCGATAGGACGGCGAGTATATGTTCCATTATATTTAGTATTTTCAGCACTATATCCCAATGTAAATATTGGTTGATTCAATGAATCTAATTGACCTTCAGTTAAATTTCTAATTGAACGGCTATGGTTATAAAGTTCATGGAATCTTCCCTCAACTCCAAGTTTCACTTTATGTTCTTTTGATAACTGTGATTCAATATTCCATTGAGCTAATAATGTATTGGTATGTCTTGAATATCGATCGGATTCATTTCCGCCGGAATTAAATGTGTATCCTGTAATTGGAGTACCTTGATTAGGCTCTACATAACGAGGATCATAAGGGTCTGCATATAAATAGCCCCAATACTTATGTACGTTATTCGATATTTTTAATGTAGAATATGTACTTTGTGTTGGATAGAAAGATATTTGAATATTATTGATCGTATTTGTTCTATAGTGATTTTTTATAGCATCAGGAGTTTGTCTATAAGCATGATTATAAGATTTATTCCAGTTATCATCCCAGAAAATGCTATAACTAAATCTCCAATTCTCTAAACTGTAACTAATTTTCCCGTTTAGAGATAATTTATCTCCGGGATTCATAGGCACATATTCCCCGTCTCCTGTATTTCTATTTATATAGAAAGTCGGGTCTTGTGGATTTGGAAATATTGGTCTATCATCACTCGTATTGAATACTCTCTTACCATATAAATAACCATCATCTTTGTAGTATCTTCCGGTAACAAAGAACGTTAAATTATCAACTAATTTAGTAGGACCGCCAAAATTAAACTGAACATCTTTTGGTCCATCTGTATTAATTTTATTCAAATTAGGGAAAAAATCGGAACGGTTTGAAAGATAACTACCAACATAAGCAGAGACAGAACCTTCATATTTAGAACCGCCATCTTTAGTAACAATATTAACGATGCCGGACATTGCCTGTCCATATTCTGCATTAAAAGTACCGCTTATAACTTCCATTTGACGGATAGAACTATTTTCAACTTCAACTGACATTCCACCATTAAAAACGTCTGTAACTGAAATACCGTCTATTAAATAAGCAACTTCATTAGAACGACCACCTCTAAAGTGGCCACCAACAACGCCAGCTTGCAAATTAATAACCTGATGAATATTTTCAACAGGCATCATCTTAATATCTTCAGCCGATACAATAGCCGAAGATGATGTCAAATCTTTTGTAATAAGTGGCTGTTTGGCTTGGATAATAACTTCACCAAGATTAATCGCGGTAGATGTTAATTCAGCATCAACCCTTGTGGTAAGATCAATTCTTACCATTACTCTTTCAATAGTAACTTTGTGATAACCAACGGAACTTATAATAACGGTATAATATCCGGGAGAGATATTATTAATGTAATATTCTCCTTCAAAATCGGTAGCAGCACCGAAATTAGTTCCTTGTAGAACTATATTTGCTCCAAAGAGAGGCTCTTTAGTTTCAGCATCAATAATTCTACCTGCAATTTTTCCGGTAGTGCCCGCAA
This sequence comes from uncultured bacterium, assembly GCA_937936675.1. Classification (GTDB taxonomy): domain Bacteria; phylum Bacteroidota; class Ignavibacteria; order Ignavibacteriales; family Melioribacteraceae; genus BRH-c32. The sequence goes on along the minus strand of CALDDL010000306.1, from coordinate 2,165 downwards.
AAACTGCTGTACTAAATAAGACTATTGCACAAAGTGCAAATATAATTCGTCTCAATTTGTGTCCTCCATTTATTAAAATATTTCATACCATCTTATCTTAACATCTGATTATGAAATCAAAAAGATGCAATCCCTTTTAAGGGATTGCATCTAAAAAATCTATTACTTTACTAACATCATTTTCTTAACACTTGAGAATGAACCGCTCTCTATTTTGTAAATATACATTCCTGTTGCCAAGTGAGAAGCATCGAAATTAACTGTATAACTTCCTTTTTCTTGGAACTGATTTACTAATTGAGAAACTTCACGTCCTAAAACATCAAATATTCTTAAAGAAACCATTCCGGCTTTAGCAAGATTATATTTGATTTGAGTAGTAGGGTTGAATGGATTCGGGAAATTCTGAGCTAAAGAATAAGTTTCAGGTAGTTGAGTGTCCTCAACGTCTGTGCTAACTTCATCATTATCACCAATCCAAGTGTACATCCATAAAGATGGATTATTCCAGCCTGCCCCTCTATCGAATGGTGACCAGTGCATTAGACCTTGTCTATTATCTCCGCCTACATAATCAGGAGCAATTCTTCCATCATTATCATTAAGTGTAATATTGAAAGGAATCTTCCAGCCGGCATGAACGTTAATAGTATCTCTATTTTGAACAGTCGGACTATTTCTTCTTGTTTCTAATAATGTCCAAGGAATTCTTGCTTCAACTACATAACCACCAGTGAATTTTTCACCCCAGTAATAATTTTCTGTACCTGCAACTAATAACGTATCTTCAACGTTTGAAGAGTGATCATTTCTTGCACGTAATTTATTAAATCTAATAAATTGATCTGATTTTGAACCTCTTTGATAAACACTGTGTGGTTCATTTTTTGCCAAATCATATAGACCGAATAATAAATCAGGTGAATCAAGAGCATAAGAAGCATCTGTATAGTCTCTATAAGTTTCATCAGGAGCAACAATATCATCATTTACATCAAATGCAGCATAAAGATATTGTCCATCCATAGCTAAATAAGCTTCTGCAGATAAATCAGCATCACCATCAACTTTGAAATTTGGTGATAAGAAAGCAGATCCGTCAGATAAGAACATTCTAAATGGTCTAATATATGTCCATTCACTTAAATCTCCGTCTGCTGCAAAATTTGGAGTACTAAGTGATACCGTAGGAATTCCTTTTGCGTTATTTGTAACAGCATCGGAGAAAGCTAAAGCTCCAATGTTGCCTGCTTTATCTACTGCATTTATAGCATAATAATATGTTTCTTGTCTATCTGCTAATGGTGAGTTTAAAAGATGGTCAAAGATCAATGTATTTTCTTCGATGCCTTTTTTCAATAACATAACACCGGGAGCTGTAATGCTTGTAAAAGGAGTTTTGCTATAATAAATATTATATCTTTCTGAAGCACCTTCATTTGTAACATCAGTCCAAGTAACTAAGTTACTATAGTTACCAGGAATAACTGCGAAATTACCGGGAGCTTCAGGAGCTTCAAGATCAAAAATCTTGAAACCTGATTGCTGTAATACGTCAAAAAGAATTGTTCCGGATCCTTTTAATGGTGTTGCAAATCCGTCTTCAGTTCCTCTTCCGAAGATTTCTATTCTAATTCTAGTAATAGAAGCGGGATCTAAAAGCTTATTCCCCGCATTATTTTTAGAAGCAAAACCATCTTTAGGTGGGAAACGATCATTTGCACCCATTGGTTTTTCAACAAATGGAAGAACAACTCTTGTCCAATCAAATGGCTTGCTTAAATCAAGACCGGCATCAATAATCCATTCTTCTCCTGCACCATCGCTATTTTCCATAATAAAAAATCGAATAAATGCTCTATTAGCGTCTGCAACAATTGGAGTAACATTTTTAACATAAAAAACTAGACCGGTTCTTTCTTCAAATTTTTCAGGTTTAGTAACTTCTTTATCGATAGAAAGGAATCCACCCCAAGCAAATGGAGCACTTAGTGTATAATCGATTTTTAATGAACCTTCGCCTTCAGCTTTATCGGTTGATTCATCGGATAGAGCAATCGCACCTTTATCAGCGCCTGCCCAATCCATCCAATCTGTATTCCAGCTAGCAGCTGAATTATCGAATGTGAATATTGGAGGATAAGCATTTCCTTTTAGTGTTAGAT
>CALDDL010000305.1 GCA_937936675.1 uncultured bacterium | reverse complement strand
TAAAAGAAATTTTATCACTCTTAGGCGACCACCAGAATGCAGCGTAACGAGAGGCACGCCCAAGTATCTCTTCATAATAGATCCACGAAGCATATCCATTATATATTAATCCGCCGCCATCTTCTGTTAATTTTGTTTCAGATTCTTTTTCTATATCATATACATATAGATTTAGATCTTTTGTATAAGCAACGAATTTTCCATTTGGAGAAAATTTAGGATTAACTTCCGAAGCTTCATCTTTTGTTAATTGCTTAAATTCTTTTGCAGTAGCAGAATAGTAATAAAGGTTATTTTTTTTATTAAAAATAAATGCCGAATAATCGGGCATTTTAAGATCAGCTCTTTCTACCGAATATCCTTCAGGCAGTTGAGCATTTAATGATGGATAATCAACATATACTTCGGACTTACCAGATTTTGCATTTACCTTCCATAAGACAATTTTTGAGCCGGGGACGGTGGGATCGGCTTTAGCCTCTAGATAATTATCTTTATCAAGCCATGAATCGATACGCGGCACTTGTCCCGTTAATCTCGGCTCTGCAAAATTAAATACCTGTTTATATGTCAATTTTTTCTTCTGCGCATTTACATCACCATAATGAAATAATGAAGCAGAAAATAATATTGCTACAATAAAAAGCAGTTTCTTGTTGTTCATTTATTTCTCCAAATTAAATAAGTGCTTAATTGCGGATAACTCTGTTATTACATTTTATTGATGCTAAAAATATTATTTCAATTTATTCTTTTAATAAATTTCAAAATTTTTCTAAAAATCTTTAGAAAACAAAGCTTTGGCAGCGAGATTAATTCTTACCTTTGTCTAAATAATTCATTACCAAGCATACGCTTCAGGTGCTTGATTACCGGGTCCCGGCCATATCTCGTCTAATTTTTTCAATGTATCTTCGCTTAATCTAATATCCACCACTTTTGCATTTTCTTCTAACTGTTCGACTGTTCGCGGTCCTACAATTGGCGATGTTATAATTGGATTATTCATTACCCATGCAAGAGCTACATCAGCGGGCTTAAGATTAATCTCTTTACATAATGCTTCATATTGTTCAATTTGCGGTCTTAATTTTTCTACCGATTTCTGTAAAGCTTCGCGGGTTCTTCTCCCTTCGGATGCTTTTTCTAATACACCGCAGAGCAACCCGCCGGCAAGAGGACTCCATGGAATTACACCTATACCAAACGCTTTGCATGCGGGTAAAACTTCTAACTCAATATGACGATTACGCAAGCTATAAATGCTCTGTTCGGAAACAATACCTAGCGAATGCCTTTCTTTTGCTTTATAAACTGCTTCTGTAATATTCCATGCTGCAAAATTAGAGCTGCCGATATAAATAACTTTCCCCTCTTGAATTAATTGATCCATTGCCTGATAAATCTCGTCCCAAGGAGCATCTCTATCTATATGATGCATCTGATAAAGATCAATATGGTCTGTCTTTAATCTTCTTAGACTATCTTCGCATGCTTTTTTAATATGGTAGGCAGAAAGTTTTTTATCATTAATTCCTTCGCCCATTTTTCCGAATACTTTAGTAGCAAGCACAACTTTATCTCTTCTCGATTTATCTTCATCAAACCATCTGCCGAGAATTTCTTCCGTAACCCCTACTCCTTTTTCCGCACCATACACATTTGCAGTATCAAAAAAATTAATATCAAGCTCTAATGCTTTATTCATTATTGCTTTGCTATCTTCTTCCGTTGTGAATGGTCCGAAATTCATTGTTCCCAAACAGATTGAAGAGACTTTTAATCCTGTTCTTCCGAGAAATTTATATTCCATTTTTACCTCCTGATTAATTAACTATTAAAAATAATAAAATAGATGATAAAATTATTCTTTTCCATTATATTTATATAAAACAAAAATGGAGCTGTTAAATGGATGACTTTACAGATATCAATTTAGATACAGACAATCAGCCAAATTCCAATACTTCGTTTCGTCCCCCTTCCATGTTTCAAATTACTTTCAATGAAATGACCAAAGATATGCGTTTCGTGGGTATATTTATTATTATCTATGGTGCGCTTCAATGCCTTTCTATAATCGGGGCGATCGTAGGTATTCCTCTTATTTTAATAGGTTTAAGAATGAGAGAAGCTGCCGATCAGTTCGATAATTTTAAACTAACCAATAATGCTCATGCAATGAGATTGGGTTTTGAGTTACAGGCAAAGTACTTCCGTTTGTCGAAAATTATTATCATTATCTCGCTTGTTATTATGGTTCTTATGATCATTCTTTTCTTCGCTATTCTAATACCGCTTTTTACATCGGTTTATCAGATGCAAGGATTCAATCAATATGGTTGAGAATTTTTGATCTTCTATTTATAAAATGATTTATTTAAAATAAAAAAACCGCCCTGATTTATCATCGGGACGGTTTCTTTTTTATTACTAATTACTTTTTTTATAATACACTAAATGCTACTGTAAGACCTGCGAAAACTATAGCTACCATACTCATTAATTTAATAAGAATATTTAAGCTTGGTCCTGAAGTATCTTTGAAAGGATCGCCAACGGTATCGCCGATTACTGTTGCTTTATGAGCATCAGAACCTTTACCGCCGAGATTACCTTCTTCAACATATTTTTTAGCATTATCCCAAGCACCGCCTGCATTAGCCATAAAGATTGCTAATACGAATCCGGTTCCTAGTCCGCCAACTAATAATCCCATTACACCTGTAACACCAAAAATTACACCGGTAAGGATAGGAGTAAGTATAGCTAATACGGATGGAACAATCATCTCGTGCTGTGCGCCTTTCGTAGAGATTGCAACGCAAGTAGCATAATCAGGTTCTTGAGTTCCTTTTAATATTCCCGGGAATTCTCTGAATTGTCTTCTTACTTCATCAACCATCTTGCCGGCTGCTCTTCCTACTGCATTCATTGTCAATCCGCAGAATACAAATGCCATCATTGAACCGATAAATACTCCTATCAATACTTTCGGATTCATTAAATGCACTTCATAATAATTCATAAAGTCAGTAAGATTTGCTTTAGATGTTTCTTTAATTACTCCGTCTGTAAACGTTAATGTTACTTGACCCGCTCTGATTAAAGCAATTTTGATCTCTTCTACATAAGAAGCTAAAAGAGCGAGAGCCGTAAGAGCTGCCGAACCGATTGCAAATCCCTTACCTGTTGCAGCGGTAGTATTGCCAAGTGAATCGAGTGCATCTGTTCTTCTTCTTACTTCTTTTCCGAGTCCGCTCATTTCAGCGTTTCCGCCTGCATTATCTGCTATTGGACCATAAGCATCTGTTGCAAGTGTGATACCGAGTGTCGAAAGCATTCCAACTGCCGCAATTCCAACTCCATAAAGTCCCATACTTGAATTTGCAAAATCGAATCCCGATGCAAATAAGAATGCGAAAATTGTTCCGATTGCTACTGCCAATACAGGAACTGCCGTTGAAAGCATTCCTAAACCTAAACCGGATATAATTACTGTTGCCGGACCTGTACCTGAACTTTCGGCAACTTTGCGTGTAGGACTATATGATTGTGATGTATAATATTCAGTTGCTTTACCGATAATAATACCGGTAAGAAGACCTGATACTATCGAACCCCAAATTCCCCATGCATTATCGAATCCTAATAGATTAACTATAAGAGCCGAGAAAATAACTATAAGAACGGAGCTAAAATTGATTCCATTACCAAGTGCATTTAATAAATCTTTTTGTGTAGCATCTTCTTTCGTTCTTACAACAAAAATTCCCATAATAGAAAGTATAATTCCTACTGCCGCAATTAACATTGGAGCTATAACTGCTTTGAATTGAAGATCGGGAGTTTCCATAAATGCCGCGGCACCAAGTGCTGCGGTTGCTAATATTGAACCACAATATGATTCGTATAAATCCGCACCCATACCCGCAACATCACCTACATTATCGCCTACGTTATCTGCAATTGTAGCAGGATTACGAGGATCATCTTCTGGAATACCGCTTTCTACTTTTCCTACCAAATCTCCGCCCACATCAGCAGCTTTGGTGAAAATTCCGCCACCCACTCTTGCAAATAATGCTTGTGTGGAAGCACCCATTCCAAAGGTTAACATTGTTGTAGTTATCACAACTAATTTATGTCCATCGCCTAATTCTTGAATAAAATAATTTAGAACAAGATACCAAATTGAGATATCAAGAAGACCAAGACCAACTACCACAAGACCCATAACCGCACCGCTTCTGAAAGCGACTTTAAGACCTTTATTAAGAGAATCTTGAGCAGCAAAAGCCGTACGAGCAGATGCTTGGGTAGCGGTTTTCATTCCGAAAAATCCTGCTAATCCCGAAAAGAACCCACCGGTTATAAAGGCAAATGGTACCCATTCATTTTGAACCTTAAATCCATAAGCCATTACTGCAAATACTATTGTGATACCAACGAAAAACATACCAACAACTTTGTACTGCTGTTTCAGATAAGCCATTGCCCCTACTCTTACGTGTGATGCAATTTCTGCCATCTTTGCTGATCCTTCGCTCTGTTTCATCATCTCTTTATAGAATAGAAATGCGAAAAAGAGAGCTATTACAGAGGAAGCGGGTACAATCCAGAATAAACCACTAACCATATTTTTACTCCATTATACATTTATTTAACATGACAATTAATAATGACATTTGGGAGAAAAGCTATTTCTTAAAAATCTATCAAAATTAATAATAATATAAGAGAAATACATCTTTTATCTGAACAAATTAAGACTTATGTGGTGGGTTAATAATTACTTAATTATCCTTGAAAAAAACCTAACAAACTTGTTCATGGGTTTATAACTACAAGACTATCAACCGATACATCATCAAGTTTTGGTGAAGTAGCAACGGAGGTTATGCTTTTATATTTGAAAGGATTTTATAAAATTTAGTGAACGCCTGGCTCGGACAAACCAAACGTTCACATAAGATTACAGCATATATTAAGGATTATTTATTTTGTTTGATATACGATCTTGCGAATGGTATCAAATTGAAGATACGGATATTCGCTCCTTACTGCATCGATCGCATCGGTTGAATTGAAATTTCTATTTCTGAGAGATCTGAATTTTTTCCGTATGATATAATCACGGACAGACTTAACATCAATTAACTCTCTCGAAACTAGAATTTCATAGATCTCATCATTTACGAGATCAGGTATCGGATTGTGAACTGTATTTGCCATACTTCCCTCCATTATTTTATGTACTTCCCCCCAATGTCAGAGACAGTACTATTAGTTGTTATTTAATCTACTTGCTAAATAACCATTAATAACGGGAGCAACAACCGCATATATATGTAAATATTAGGGAAATAATTGACTTGACCTGCATATCTATGCAGGTTTTTACTAAATTATTCCTTTTCGGATGGCTTTTGCAACTGCTTCGGACTGCGAATGTACATGTAGTTTTTTATATATATTTCTTATATGATGACGAACCGTATCAACACTTATCAAAAGCCGTTCGGCTATCTCTTGATAGTTATTTCCTTCGGATAAATTAGTTACAACTTCTTTTTCGCGTGTAGAAAGTTCCGCATCGGAATCATATTCATTTTGTTTTTGTTGAAAAACTGTAATCACTTGACGAGCAATCAATGAACTCATCGGTGAGCCCCCTTCATAAGCATCTTTCAATGCTTCTAATAAACGGGTAGGCGGTGTTTTTTTCACTAAATATCCGCATGCCCCGCGCATAGTGCATTAAATACCGATTGATTGTCTTCATAGATCGTCAACATAAGTATATTTAGATTCGGTTTAATTTTTTTTGCTCTAGCTGCTCCTTCGATACCGTTCATTCCCGGCAGTCCGATATCCATTAAAACAACATCCACATCCAACGAACCCAATTTTTCTAAAAACGATTCACAATCTCCATAAGTACCCACGCAGCTATAACCTTCGGTGGAATTTATAAGCATTGCAATCCCTTCACGTATCGTATTATTATCTTCTATTATCGCTGTTTTTATCATAATTACTTCTTAATTATTTTTTTTATCAATTTATTTGTTGAAGTTATCTTTGCCGTAAGAATAATCTTAGTTCCATTACCGGGTGAAGATTCCAAAACAATTTTTCCGCCTAAATCTTTAGCGCGTTTTTTCATATTTCCTAAACCATTCCCGCTCTTAATATTATCGAGATTCATTCCTCTTCCATTATCAGTCAATTCAATCTCTAAGATATTATTAATCTGCTTAACTTCAAGAATTATCTTAGAACAATTACTATGCTTAATAGCGTTATTAATTCCCTCCTTGAATATTAAGTAAATATTCTGCTTGAAATCTACACCTAATTTTAGCCCCCCTATACTTTCAGGGTAAACTACACGAAATGAAATTGCCAATCCCGAAAGGAAATCGCTATATGAATCTTTAAGACGCAAAATCAGATCGCTTAATGAATCTCGGCTTGGATTAATCATCCATACTATCTCACTCATACTATCAATCAATAATCTAGATTTATCACTTATAGTAGCTAAATTATCCGAGACATCATCAAGGCTTCTTAATAGACTATTAGAAGCTATCTCGCTCAATATCGAAATTTCCGTTAATCCGCTTCCGATATTATCATGAAGGTCTGCGGCAAGCTTCCCTTTTAATTTTTCTATCGAAAGTAAATTTCTGAATCGCATTGTACTTAAATAATAGATAATAAATCCGATCGATAAAACCGCGATAGCAATAAACCACCATGTATAATAAAAGGGAGGAAGTATTTCGATAAAAAGCAGAGCACCATTATTATTCCATATTCCATCATTATTTGAACCGATTACCTTAAAAACATATTTCCCCGGTTGAAGATTAGTATAGCTCGCCATTCTGTTTTTTGAGGTAGTATAATTCCAATCGCTATCAAATCCTTCTAACATATATGCATATTGATTATCAATAGGATTAGTATAATCTAATGCAGCGAATTCGACCGTGAAAAAATTTTCGCTGTAACTAAGTACAAGGTTATCCGGCTCTCTATTTATTGGTTGATTGAAAACTGTAATAGAGCTGATTACAATAGGAGGTATCGATTTATTGTCTTTAATCTGCTCTGGATAAAAATAATTTAACCCGCTAATACCTCCGAAGAATATTTCTCCCGAACTTGATTTTCCATAAGCTCCGCCGCTGAATTCAAGACTCTGCAAACCGTCATTAAGAACATACTGAGTAAAAAATCCCGTTACCAAATTCATCTTAAAAATTCCGTTATCGGTGCTCATCCATAAATTCTTTTCATTGTCCTCGATTATTCCATAGACCACGGAACTATTTACTTGGTTTTGAATATTCATTCGAGTGAATTTTTCAGTAACCTTATCAAATTTTTGAAGTCCCCCGCCATAAGTTCCAATCCATAGAGTTCCATAAGAATCTTCAAAAATAGATACAACTCTATTATCTGCAATACTCGATTCATCGCCGAGAATATTTTTATATGATAAAAAGCGTTGATTTTTCCTATCAAATTTTGCTAATCCGCCTCCAAAAGTTCCGACCCAAAAATCTCCGGCGCGATCTTCAAAGATTGTATATATTCTATTATCGCTAATAGAGAAAGGATCGTTCAAATCATTTAGATATTTTTTGAATTTTAGATTTGTCTTTTTAGTCTGGAAGCTATCGGCATAATTAAGTCCGCCGCCGAATGTACCCACCCATAAAGTGCCGCTGCGGTCTATTAATATTGATTGAACCTGATTAGCTCCGAGACTTCGAGGATCTGAAGGATTATTTTTATAATTGATAATCCTCCCGCTTGTTTTATTAAATAGGTCCAAACCATTTGAATAAGTTCCTATAAGAAGATTCCCGTTTCCTCCTTCTACAATTGCGCGTATATGGTTATCGCTTATATTGCCTGATTCTTTTTTGAAATAAATAAAGCGGTTATTCTTACGATCGTATTTATTTAATCCCCCTTTATAAGTCCCTATCCACAGCACCGAATCTTTATCAGGATAAAGAGCCCAGACTACATCATCATTAATCCAATTTTCTCTAGTGGGTGATTTAGAAATCTGATTGAATTTTTTATTTGCCTTTTCAATTTTATTGAGTCCTCTTCCTAGATGAGTTCCTGCCCATACGTTACCGTTTTTATCTTCAAAAAGTTTAAGAATATCGTTGCGAGTAAGAGAATTTATATTTAGCGGATCATTTTTAAAATTATATCTTGAAGAAAAATCGGGAGAAATAATATCTATTCCCGCACCGAAACTGCCTGCGAAATAATAACCATCTCTATTTTGAAGTAATGCAGTGATATTATCACTTGATAGAATTGAATGAGGCAGTCCGGTTTTGTGAATAATAAATTTTGCTTCATTTGGATTTTTAGCTTGTTCGCTAATCGGAAGAATTGCTATTCCGCCTCCGAAAGTGCCTGCTATTATTCTATTATCGCTGTCTAATATAATATCTGTTACTTTATTATCGGGAAGCGAATATTTATTCGTACGATTATTCTGATAAGTTTGAACCGAGAAATCACTAATCGATTTTCCGAAAGTTAATTTCATTATTCCGCCGCCTAAAGTGGCTGCCCATAAAACATTCTCCCGAATTAAAATCTTTTTTATAGTGTTAATGGGTATTCGATATTGGTCATTATTAAATTTATTAAACCAAATTTTCTTGCCCGATTTTATATTAATACATATTATTCCGCTATCCCAAGTGCCAATCCAAAGATTACCCATTTCATCTTCGGTAATCGAAGTAATTGTTTTCATATTATTGCGCGAATAAGGAAGCGGAAATTCAAAGAGGAGTTTTTCTTCTTCACGTTTAAATGGCTGATCGGAAAAAATATCGTAACGATAAAATCGTCCCTCTTTGCTATTATATTTATTAAGAACTCCTTCAATCGTACCAATCCAGAGACTTCCATCTTTGCTTTCAAATAGAGATAAAATCCCATTATCAGAAATTGAATTTGAATCCATCGGATCGTGACTGAATATCTTGAATGAATAGCCGTCATAGCGGTTCAATCCGTTAGCCGTACCAATCCAAAGAAATCCCTTCCTGTCTTGGATGATAGAAAGAATAGTGCTTTGCGAAAGCCCTTCTTCCAAGCGGATCTGCCTTACAAGAAATTCGCTTCCTCCACCCTTGCATATTAGTAAAGAGGGTAACAGAAGTAATAAGAGAAATATTTTTTCTTTAATCCGATTCAAATTATAATATATATTTTGTCTTTTAATAATTTTATATTTGCTTCTAAATCTAACATGGTGTTAAAATAAATGAAAAAAATCATTTTAACAGTATCAATAATTTTACTCTTTTTAATCAATGGATGCGATAAAGGAATAGAACCGGCAGATGAGATCACATCCCCGACAGGATTCAAGGGTAAAGTAACTTTTACGGGAAATTGGAATAACAATATCAAAAGAACTCATTTGGTTGTCTTCAAAAAACCGATCAATAAAGATGAGGATTTTTTCCCTCCTAATTTAACATTTGTTATCGATTCAATTCCAAAAGGGTCTTCTCAATTTAACTATAATTCCTTAGAAAATAATTATATCGAAAGCTTTACAATCAGTGCCGGCGAATATTCTTATATAGTAGTTGCTCAATCCAATTCACCCGAGCTTTCACTTCTAAGAAAAGATTGGGTAGTCGTGGGTGTATATTGCGAAAATGGAGATCAGTCAAAACCGAAAAAATTAATCATCAATGCCGGCAAAATAACCGGTGATATAAATATAAATGTTGATTTTAATAATCCACCGCCTCAACCGCCGGGAGGTATGTAAATGAAAAATATTTTTTTACTATTAATTCTTACCGCTTCTCTTATTTATTCACAGAGCACTACCGGTTCAATTAAAGGTCGTGTAATTGCTGCGGATAATTCTCCTTTAGAAGGTGTGAATGTTTTTATCCCCGCTACCAATTATGGCGACGCTACCGATAAACGCGGTTTCTTTGAAATCAAAAACCTTCCGCTTGGAGTTTATACTGTCGAATTCTCATTAATCGGCTATAAAAAAGAAGTAAAAGAAATGATTGAACTTAATCAAATATCAATAAATCTAAATGTTATTTTATACGAAGCTTCCTTTGAAACTAAACAAATAATCGTAAGTGCAGGTAAATATCAGCAGAATAAAGATGATCTTTCCGTTAGTACAACAGTATTAAAACCTGAAATGATTACTCAAAAAAATATTACATCATTTGATGACTTATTGCGATACGTTCCCGGGGTTCAGATGACAATGGATCAAGTGAGTATTCGCGGATCGAGTGGTTATAGCAAAGGCGCTGGTACGCGCGTTCTTACGGCTATCGATGGTGTTCCCTTTTATTCGGGGGATATGGGCGATATAGTTTGGGAAATGATTCCGCTTCAAGATATCGAAAGAATTGAAGTTATTAAAGGTCCCGCTAGTTCTCTTTATGGTTCTACTGCTATCGGAGGTGTTATAAATATTATAACTAAAAGCGCTTCTAAAAATCCATTCACAAATTTTAGAAGTTACATTGGTACTTATGATAAACCTTCCTATGATATCTGGAAATGGGATGATAGCTTTAGAACTTTCTATGGTCTTTCTCTTACTCATAGCAATCATTATAAAAATCTCGGTTACACATTTTCAGTAAGAAAATTTGACGATATGAGTTACAAACAAAATTCTTATTACAAAAGATATACGGCTTATTCAAAAATTAATTATCTATTTGATGATTCAAGCAATTTATCTCTATTAGCTAATTATCTTTATTCGATGCGAGGTAATTATCTTTATTGGAAAGATTCTCGCAATGCACTAGTTCCAAAAGCGGGCGAAGAAAATAATAAAGTACGTTCTAACAGGTTATTTCTCTCGCTTATCTATGATAAGAAATTTTCCGAATCATTCACCGCACAATTTAAAAGCAGTTATTACAGAACTAAGTTTGATGGTATAGCTATTGAATTTACTACCTCCACGGCTAACTTATTTCGTAATGAATTGATCGGTACATTTAATTTCTCTGATAAATTTCGTTTAATAAGTGGTTTAGAATTTTCTTACACAAAGGTGAAATCCAATATTTTTAAGAGTCCTGATTATTTCGGCACGGGTCTTTATGCGCAATTGGAATATAACCTGACCGACGACTTAATTTTGAATGCCGGTGCGAGATATGATTATCTAAAACTCGATACTCTTAAAGGTGCTAATGCCATTACTCCAAGAGCAGGTTTGAATTATAAATTAACAGATAACTTAATCCTCCGTTCATCAATAGGGACTGGTTTCCGAGTACCCACTCCATCGGAAGTATTCACTTCGGCAGGTGTAGGAGGTGGTATCGATGTAATCGAAAATCCAAATTTAACTTATGAAACGAGTCTTTCATTTGAAGCAGGTTTGCTTTATAATTATTCCAAGTCTCTCCGCTTCGATGCGGCATTTTATCAAACCGAGTATAATGATTTTATTGAACCAAATCTTATTTACACCGGCGATATTCAATTTATTAATCTTCCGAAAGCACGCATTCAGGGCTTAGAAGCTATTGTCGATTGGGATTTCGTTCCACAGATGTTCAAACTAAATATTAGTTACAACTATATGTGGAGTAGAGATATTCAGCGCGAAAAGGCAATGAAATACCGCCCGAGAAATGTTCTTTATACAAATCTCTCATATAATCATTATCCGTTTGAAGCAGGAATTGATTTTAGATACTGGAGCAAAATTGAAGAGATTGATGATGCGTTAGTCGAACCGCCGCTTAATTATGTAAAGGATGGGAATAAGCGTGTGCCGGTTTATGTAGCAGATATAAATGCGGGCTTCAATTTTTTTATCGGATCTCTTCCCGCTAAAACTTTTATATCGCTAAAAAATATATTTAACTATAACTATGTGGAGTTTCTTGGCAATATCGCACCGCTAAGAAATATCTCTCTTAGCTTTGAATTATTTTATTAGATAAAATCTAAAACCATATCCTTCTATCGAACTATTAAGTTTTGATCCGGATATAGTAAATGATTTATTTGTCATTAAGTCTTTTGCCGATTTTGATTTATAAAATTCTGGAAGACTTAATTCCACTTTTACATTTTCGGGAGTCTTATTTAAGATAACTAAGACTCTCTCATTCATATCAGAACGGATATAAGCATAAATATTAGTATCTGCTTGGAGAGTATTAAAATCACCATAACGCAATGCCGAATGATTTTTTCTGATGTTAATAATTTTAGAAACAACTCCAAGCATCTTAGATTCATCTTTCGATAAATCTTTTGCGAATCTCATCATTCTTCTATTATCGGGATCAGATGCACCCGTCATTCCAAATTCACTTCCATAATAAACCACGGGCAATCCAGGAATCGAATGCATATAAGCGTAATATAATTCCCCTTTTTTGTATGATGAGGTATTGTCAACTTTAGGAGGATTATTCCATCCCTCTTCAATTGCGCTCCAAGCACTCAAATCCAAATCGCCATCGGCAAATGACATAAATCTATTTTTATCATGGCTATCCATAATGTTACCCATTAAATGATTTTCGCCATAAATGTTGAATGATTTTTTCATCTCCGAATCGAGAACCGAGAATGAACTTTTCGGATCAAGCATTACAGGTAAAGCAGTATCGTATAAATTAAAATTGAACTGCGCATTTAGCTGTCCATTATTTACATAAGAGCTAATCAAATCATAACTCCCAAATGTCTCGCCAATTTGATAAACAGTACGATTTTCCGGAATTTCAATCTCTTTTTTAATTCTTCTTGTAAGCTCTCTCCAAAATTCATTCGGTACATGCTTCACCGCATCGTGCCTATAACCCGCAGCTCCCGTTTCTTTTAACCACCAGATAGCATTCGATACCATAAAATCTAATCCTTCCTGCGATTTTGTAAAATCAAACGAAGGAAGATATGGCTCGAACCATGTAGTTAATCTATATTCATCCCAAAGGCGTAAATTCAATCTGCCATCGGGTAATTCAAGAGTTCCGAACCAATCAGGATGTTCTTTGAATAGCGGATGCTCCTTATGAACATGATGCGAAACGAAATCGAGAAGTATTTTAATATTTTGTTTCTTCGCTTCGGCAACAATTGTTTTCAATTCTTCCATCGTTCCGAATTGCTCTTCCGTCCTATCCGAAGAGATAGGCCAGTAACCATGGTATCCCGTATAAAATCGATGCGGTTCGGGATATTCTCTATAGGCACCGTTCGGATTATCATATACAGGCGATATCCATATAGTATTAATACCGAGATTTTTGAAATAACCTTCTTTTAATTTTTTGATTACACCAGCGAAGTCTCCCCCATTATAATTTGCCTTTTCGGAAAGTGAATCATGCATAATGGGATTATTTAATTTCTTATTTCCATCATAAAAGCGATCAATCATTAATGAATAGATAGTTGCGTCATGCCAATTAAAATCGAATCCGTTTCCAATTGGCTTTCCATCTTGTAAATAGATTGACTGTAAATTAGTCTTATCCCCGCTCTGCGAAACTGCCAAACGAATTAAATTATCTCCTTTTAATTCGCCTTTTTTTACTGTAATCGCAATTCGGTTTTTATCAATTTTTATCTTCTCTTCGGCAATTTTTTTGTTATTGAGCAATGGAATTAAATTATCATAAGTAATCGGCTCATTTCTATTCCCATTTTCATAGATGAATGAGAAACAGATATTTTCGTTTTTTTTCTGGTAGTTATTGATGTGCAAGAAAATCGGTTTCTTAATCTCTTCTTTTACAAAAAAGAGTGAATTATAATCTCCCATTCCGTTTGGTTTCTTATCGGGATTAACCGGATCAACTATTTCTGTTCCGTCTCCGAAAAATTTATATTCATATCTCCCCGGCTCCAAAGCCACTTCTGCTTCATAAACTCCATCTCCGTCATTATCTTTCAATGGAAGATTGCCTCTATCCCATCCGTTGAAGCTTCCGAACAATGTTAATTTTTTATATTCTTTATCCGGTTTGTAACTGAATTTATATTTCTTTTCTATTCTCGATTTATATGGATACGAATAAGTTTCTCCTTCGAGCTCAAAATCAATTAATCCCATATCGGAATTATCGAGATTCGGAGTAAAATAAAGATAGCCGTTTGATTTATTATACTTAGTTATTATTTTCTGATTATCCTTTACCTTTATATCATAACTTTCTGAATAAAAAGAATCGCTAATTTTAATCGAATCGGTTTTCCCTGCGGTAAGACTTAATGGTTTGATAATATCTTTAATTTCATTTTGAGCCTTAGTTGTGATAGTAGATATAAAAAGCAATAATATCGCAACCCTGAAAATCTTATTTATATGTTTCAATATATTCCTCTAAATCATTGAGTGATTCTAAATATTTTACTTTAGGAAAGCGTTTAAAGAGTTCATCCTTGCCTTCGGAAAGTGCTTGTCCCCCGACTATGATATCTAGGTCGGGAAATTCTTTTTGAAGTTCATCAATTAGTTTTAATAGACGAAGAAAATTAATATAAAAATTATTAGAAATACCTAGTACATTAGGTCTGCGTTTTTTGATATGTGAAATTATTTCATTGCGTGGAGTATTAGAACCAAGAAAATTTGTATGCCATCCGTTAATTTCAAAAAAATTAGCAACCATTCGAGCACCGAGTTCATGATATTCTTTATCGATACAAGTTATTAAGGCACTTTTACCCTCTTTTGGTGCCGGTTCCATTCTCGCAACTACTAAATCAACTAAACTCTCGGTAATCTTTGTAGCAATATGTTCTTCGGCTATTGTGCATCGTTCCTTTTCCCATAATTCACCTATTCGATATAATGACCTTTGAAATAATCTTAAATAAATCTCTTTAACCGTTACTTCTTTATCAAGGAGAGCATTAACAATTTGTGTGCATTGCTCTTTATCGCCATCTAAAAGCGAACTTAAATAATGCAGATAAACACTTTCTGAAATCATTTTTAAATTTCCGTTTTTCTTGGTAAACACCTTTTTCACCAAATTAATTCCATTATTTTAAATTTTTTATATAATCATACATATTTAATGAAATTCGGTAACTGGCATAAGCAATAAAAGGTGCTATAAGGACATCAACCGAGTAGTGGACATGTTGTATTAATACGCATGCCGCAATTAAAAATGTTGCGATTAAAAAAACTATCTTTAATCCTTTTCTTTGTGCGGTCAAGAAAAAGACAAACATAGTAGAAGTATGACCAGAGAAAAAAAGATCTTTCAAAAATGTCTTTCCTCCGAATATTTCCACAAATGGATCCCTTAAAGGAATTATATTTTCAGGTGGATTAAGTGGTAAAAGATACATTGATACTATCCGAATTAAAAGCATAAATGAATATGCCTGAAGAGCAAGCATAAATCTTTCGGGATGGAATGTTAGATAAAACAATGCTACTATTAATCCCCCATATATTAATCCAAACGAAACCCATGTAACATCAATCGGTTCAAATAATCTTAATATCGGATCACGAAATGTAAAACCATCTCTTGCTTCAACAAATATCAAAAATTTTGTTATCCAATACAAAATAAAAGCAAGTACCACTATCGATACTGCAAAAAGAACCGCTAAATTCTTATCACTTAGGAATTTCTTCCATTCGGTTTTGATCTCTTGGTAAAATTGCATATCTCAACTATAAATTAATATAATCAACTAAGATAATAAGACCTATTATAATAGACAATAAGCGTTATAATTTTCTTGCCGAGACGAATGGTATGGTAAAACTTTTTTTTGTGTAATTAAATATTCCCGTTGTTTCTATATACATCAGATATATCCCCATTTTTATAGGTTTTCCATCTTTATCTTTTCCATCATAGATTAATATACCGTTTTTGGCAATGGAATAATTATTTACTAATTCTTTTATTAATGCTCCTCGGCTATTATAGATAGAAATATTAATTCCCGAAACAGGTTCTGATAAACTGAATTGTATATTGAGATTATCTTCAAATCCATCATTATCGGGTGAAAATGGATTTGGCGTAAGTGTAATTTCCGGATTAATTGATTTATCCTCGCCCGGATCTACATAAGTAAAAATTGAATTTATCTTTCCCGGAGTACTGCCCGAAATATCTAAGGAACTGCTCCAATTATCTCTTGCATTTGAATTATTATCCGGATCAATTCTTTCTATTGATTTCCCTTTCGTTAGATTTTTGTCTTCATAAAATACTGAATCAATCGTCCTTCCTGTTGCATCATAAAGCACAATTCCATCTTTATCGTTATTAAGCGATGAAAAGTTTGTAATGATTATATTACCCGTAAATTCGAAATGATATTTTAAAAATGATGAGTCCTTAGCAATTACAAAATAATCCTGTGGAAGAATAAATAAATCTTTCTGAATTATCTTTTTCTTTACTGGTTTTGAAAGTATATCCGACACCTCCCAACAGCTTATATTTATTGAGTCTTCGCTTCTATTATAAATCTCGAACCACTCCGGTTCATCGGTCATCGGATTATACATTATCTCGTTTACGACTATGGAATTATAAGTATAACTAACCGGTAAACTGCTTCCATGATTTGGTAATCCGGGAGTACCGTTTAACTGAGTGCTATTCTTCCACAGTGAATAATCATCGCATAACATTCTTTCATCTGAATATCCGGCACTATTATCAGTCGAATAAATACATGAATCAATAACTGTTTGATTTTCAATTAGATAGACAGTTCTATCGGTAGTATTTGCCATTCCATTCGAGCCGAATGAATTATCCGCCAATTTTAAAATTATCGCCTCATTAGGAATCATCTGAATGTATAACCCATTTATCAGATCATAATCGCCTTCTAATATTACGGCAATCTGCTTAGGAGCAAGTAATACTCCCCCTTTTACTATTACTAATTTTTCTTGGTTAGATGTGTGATACTTAACTGATATATTTGATAAGTCGAATGTTATGCTATCGGATGGATTAAAAAGTTCTATAAATTCTCCATTAACCTCGGAAGGATAAAACATAATCTCGGATAGAAGCAGTTTTTTTTCCTGCGCTGCAACCACCGAAAAAGTGATTAGGAATAAAACTATAAATCTACGCATGACGAATTTTAAGAATTTATTTTTCTTTAGTCAATTGCTATTATTTATTGCTTATAAATATTTATTCGCTGCCTGTTTGCTTGATTTCGATAAATAGAGCATGGCTATTGTTCTACCTACTGTATATGCTATTATAGCCGCCGAAACACCGATAAAATCAGCATAGTATATAAGTCCGAGCATTACGGTTGTTATTCCCGTAACTTCTAATATGCTCGCCATAGAAACAGGATTTGTATTTTTTGTGGCAACAAGGAGAGCACGCTGGAAACTTATTGCCACGGTTGTTGCAGGGAATATTGTATATAATATTAATGGAAGACGCGAGAATTGAGCAAGCGAATCGGATAACCCCGCAACCGTTATAAGCCATAAATCGGCAATTGGAGTAAGCGATACAATTCCAAGTGTGGATACCGTTGCTATTGCCATTCCAATAGCAAAATTTCTTAGTTTTATATAATCCTCTCTACTCTCTAATAGTGCAATTGCCGCTTCTTGATATGAGAGTCCGAAGCTTCTAAATATAAATACTAATCCATTTAATACAGGAAGTACTGCAAGTGATTCTACTGCCATTCTGCTCTGTCCGATAAAAAAGGTTACTATCGGATGAACTCCGAGCGATATAAATGCAGTTAATGCAAGTGGTGTATAAAATTTTGTTATCTCTTTTTGTGTCATCGGAGTTTCAACCGCGGGAGTTGCCAAAACTTTATTAATTACTTTCATAGCCATAAAACGTGTTGCAATTGCCTCGCTGCAAACCGCTACGGTAAGTGATGCCGCTCCGAGAATAATTCCATGAACATTTACGATATTATAAAAAAATAATGCGGCTGTCGCCATTGAGATCATTCGTATCGCCGTGCCATAAGCTACCTTACGAGTTTGATTATTGCGAATCAGAACACCATGATAAAATCGCCTTATACCGATTGCTCCGGGCCATGGTATTAATAGCACAACTCCGAGATGAGTTAAATGTGATACTCTCTCAGGCAGTTTTATTAAATCAATTGTTAAAAAATCAAATATAGGTGGAATGACAACTACCGTCAAAAGAAATGTGGCGGCAAGTGATATCAAGATTATAAAAGTTCTTAATCTTATGTATGATTCCGAATCTTTAGCTAGTGCAGTAGATGCACTCATCATATTTATAACTGGCGATTCTAATATAAGTGCAATAGCAAACGCTACTCCATAAGCCGCAAGATTATATACCGGTTCGGGCAATCTTGCAATTAATGCAGTAAGAAATGGACCTTCCACCGACATCATAATCCACGTAGCTGAAAGCGGAAGCCAAAAGTTTAATATTTTTTTATTAGTCAGCATATAATAAAAAAGGCACTTAGAAAAAATCCAAGTGCCATTTTACGAAAATTCCGGACTACTTTATAATGATTTATAAGTAAACCACCAATCGTATCCTTCGCTATTTTTCTTTCTTTCTTCGGCAGTTGCCATATCTTTTGGTGGAGGATTAATTACCTTATCACCTAAGAATTCATTATTTGGCCAGTTCTCGGGCATAGCACATTTATTCTTATCCGATATCTGTAATGCTTTTAATGCGCGTAAGACTTCATCAACCTGTCTTCCGATTTCCTGTGGGTAATAGATCATTAACCGGATTTTTCCTTCAGGATCTATAACAAATACCGCACGCACTGTATTTGTACCTTTACCGGGATGAATCATTCCGAGTGAAGCTGCTACTCTACCCATATCATCTGCGATTATAGGGAAGGGAACTTTTACGTTTAGTTTTTCATCGATCCACTCTACCCATTTGATATGTGAAAATACCTGATCAATCGAAAGTCCTACTAATTCTGCATTTAATTTCTTGAACTCTTCATTTCTGTTTGCGAAGGCAACAAATTCTGTTGTACATACAGGAGTGAAATCTCCGGGATGTGAAAATAATACTATCCACTTTCCTTTGTAATCATCAGGGAGTTTTTTCATTCCATGTGTGGTTTGTACTTCCATAGATGGCATAACTTCACCTAGAAGGGGAATACCGCTTCTTACTTCATTTTGCATCTTATATCCTCCATTTAATTAATTGAACTGTGGGTTAGATGAAAAATTTATGAATCAGATTCAAAACATAATATAAAGATTAATCTATCTTATTTCAATTAATTCCAGTTCCGATTTCACTTACAAAACCCCTATAAAAATCTTATTTTAGAAGTTTATATTCAGATAATATTAAGGTACAAAAATGATTAAAAAAGAATTGCTCGATATAATCTGCTGCCCTGAATCTAAAGCGGATTTATTACTTGATGGCGATACTTTAGTTTCGGTCGATAGAGAGACTCGCCGCAGATATAAAATAGTAAATGATATTCCCGTTCTCCTTATTGATGATTCCGAAGTTCTCGATCTTGCTGAATGGGAATCGATTATGAAAAAATATAATAAGCTATAATAAACTTATGATTATTAAAGAGAATGCAGACGAGATAGAAAACTATCTTTCCGATGCATCAAATTATAAAGGATATTGCGATAAAGTTTTTATTCCCGAAAATGAAGATGAACTAATTTCTATTATTAAGGAGTGTAATAAGAGCTTTTCTCATGTAACAATAACCGGAAACGGAACAGGTCTAACGGGAGCTAAAGTACCCGAAGGTGGAATACTTATCTCCACCGAGAAACTTAATAAAATTATTTCGATCGATACCGTCGAGAAAAAAGCAACCGTTCAAGCAGGTGTATTGCTTGCTTATCTCCAAGATGAAACGGAAAAACTTAATCTCCTTTATCCACCCGATCCTACCGAAAGAAATTGCTTTATCGGTTCTACCATTGCCACTAATTCATCGGGTGCGCGCACGTATAAATATGGACCAACTCGCGCTTACGTTAATCGCCTGAGAATTATTCTACCCGATGGTGAATTATTAATCTTAAAACGAGGCGAGTGTATTGCAAATGGATATGAATTAAATTTTTCATCCGAAAGCGGTAAAAATTATTCATTGAAGATTCCGGAAATAAAAATGCCTTCAACAAAAAATGCAGCGGGATATTACTGCAAAGCAGATATGGATGCAGTTGATCTATTTATCGGTTCTGAAGGTACACTCGGAATTATAACAGAAGCGGAATTAAAATTAATTGATCTCCCCGGTGAGATTTTATCCGCAGTTCTCTTTTTTAATTCGGAAGATGATGCATTTATATTCTTAGAAGGAGTGAAGATTAATAGAAATGTTCAGCCGCGCAGTTTGGAATTTTTTGATAAGTTCGCTCTCGAATTTCTTAAAAAATCTTTTAGTAAAATTCCCGATTCCGCACAAGCCGCAATCTGGTTTGAGCAAGAGATCAACAATGTTAATACTCATTCATCCTCACACGACTCGAATAACCCTGCCTGCATTAACATCTCCTCTCCCTCTCAAACACAGAATGGGAAAGCTGATACTCCGTCTTCCACTATTAATGAGCCTTCAACAGACGCCCCCTCCAAAATCGGTATTGAAGCCGAGTGGTTTAATTTTCTCGATCAAAGTAACGCCGATATTGATAACTCATGGTTCGCCTTTGATGAAAAAAATTTGGAAGAGTTCAAAGATTTTAGACACGCAATCTCTTGGAAAGTAAATGAATTTATTACTCAACATGGATTTAGAAAAGTAGGCACAGATACTGCGGTACCCGATAATTACTTTCATGAATTCTATTCATTCGCAAAAAATTTAGTCGAGAAACAAAATATTAATTATGT
>CALDDL010000304.1 GCA_937936675.1 uncultured bacterium | reverse complement strand
TATTAACTTTTATTGTTGCGCTCCCAAGTGGTGTTAAAATTTTTAATTGGGTTGCAACAATGTATAAAGGTTCAATCGATCCTCAAGTGCCTTTTTTATGGGTTATGTCTTTTATATTTTTATTCTCAATCGGAGGATTAACCGGCTTGGTAGTAGGTTCACTTGCAACCGATGTTCATTTACACGATACATATTTTGTTGTTGCTCATTTTCATTATGTAATGTTTGGAGGCACGGGAACGATATTTTTCGGTGCGCTTCATTACTGGTTCCCAAAAATGTTCGGTAAAATGTATAATAAGAGATTTGCTGTTATAGCGGTCATCTTATTTTTTATCGGATTTAATCTACTCTATTTCCCTAAATTTATTTTAGGTTATATGGGAATGCCAAGAAGATATTATGATTATCTCCCTCAATTTGCAAATTTACAGTTGATCTCAACAATAGGTTCTTGGATTCTTGCAGGTTCTATATTTTTTGTAGTGGGGTATTTAATTCATGCTTTATATAAAGGTAAAAAAGCCACTTCAAATCCATGGGGAGGCGTTACATTGGAATGGCATATAGCATCACCTCCGCCAATGGAAAACTTTCATGAAATACCTACTATTACACATGAACCTTATGATTTTAGCCAGCTTAAGGAGATGAAATATGGCGAGTAATATTGAAGCAATTATTCCAACTGAGCAGCAGGCACATAGAGATGATGTAGGTGCTCGTATGGGAATGTGGCTTTTCCTTTTTACAGAAATTCTACTTTTCGGTGGTATGTTCTTAATTTATGCTGTCTATCGTTTTAAGTATCCTGATCAGTTCCATTTAGCCGGTATGGAATTAAATACCGGTATAGGTACTCTCAACACAATTATATTGTTAACTAGTAGTCTAACAATGGCTCTATCGATAGCAGCAATTCAAAAGAAGAATAAAGCACTATCGGTTATTATGTTAAGCTCCACATTACTATTTGCATTTTTATTTATGGTTAATAAGTTTTTTGAATGGTCGGCTAAAATATCTCATGGTATTTATCCCGGTTCAAAAGAATTACTTGAGAAGCAAAACGGAGAAATTTTATTCTTTGGTCTTTACTATGTAATGACCGGACTTCATGCTCTTCATATAATTATTGGTGTTGTAATTTTAACTTTTATGTTAGTCTTTTTGATTAGAAATAAAATTACAAGTGATAATTACGTCAAATTAGAAAATTCGGGTCTTTATTGGCACTTGGTTGATTTGATTTGGATATTTTTATTCCCATTATTCTACTTAATTCAATAGAGGTTTTGATGGAACATAATAATACAGAAAAACATGGAAGCAGCTATACGACACTTATATTAGTGTGGATTGGGTTATTAGCTTTAACCTCTATTACTGTAACAGTTGCGGGAATAAGTTTAGGACAATATACTTTATTTGTAGCATTACTTATAGCTGCAATTAAATCGGGCTTTGTAATTAATATTTTTATGCACATTAAATTTGAAGAACCAATTTTTAAGGTCTTCATTGCAGTTAGCGGGGTTACATTAATTGTAATATTTTTCTTAACATTTGCAGACTATTTATTTTAATAAGAGGTAAGAATGGGTACGGCTCCTACTACTCATGTAGAAACTGTTGATTTTGTAATGCTTTATATTGTGGGAATATCAGTAATTCTATTGCTTGGAATTACAATTACAATGATATACTTCGTTATTAAGTATAATAGGAAAAAAGGTCATAAACCGGTAGATATACATAATAATATTGCCTTAGAAGTTGTTTGGATAGTAATTCCTACATTATTAGTATTATCAATGTTCTATTTTGGTTATAATGGTTTTATGGATTTAAGAAGAGTTGATAAAAATGCTTATACTATAGAAGCAACTGCACGTATGTGGGCTTGGCAGTTTACTTATGATAATAGTTTCAAAACTGATACATTGTATGTGCCTGTTAATCAAACAATTACTCTTAAACTTAAGTCGGTGGATGTAAACCATTCTCTATTTATTCCTGCATTCAGGATTAAAGAAGACGTAATTATGGGGAGAACAAATTCGCTTTCTTTCAAAGCTAAAGAAACAGGGGCTTTTGATATTGCTTGTGCTGAATATTGCGGGCTAAATCATTCGATGATGTATAGCAAAGTTATTGTTATGCCAAAAAATGAATTTGATTTATGGCTAAATTCACAATCAGGACAAGATTCAACAAAAACAAATGATTCTTCCGCCATAAAAGATTCAGTATCAGCAAAAGACTAATTAGATAGAAAGTATTACTTGATTGAATAAAATTAAAAATTATTTAAATATATTTTTAGAACTAGCAAAAGTAAGAATAACGTTTTTTGTTTCTTTTTCCACTGGTATAGGATATATACTTCAAAAAGGGGAATTTGATATTCAGATAGTATTCCCAATTTTAGGTGTGTTTTTATTAGCGGGCGGTTCTTCCGCATTAAATCACTTTCAAGAAAGAGAAACTGATTTATTAATGGAAAGAACAAAGAATAGACCTATTCCGGCTAAGAAAATATCTCCTTTAGGGGTAATAATTTTTGCAACTACATTAATTTTAGTAGGTTCTTTTTTCCTTATCTATTTTGCAAATATAATATCGCTTATATTGGGGTTAATAACTTTAGTATGGTATAATCTAATATATACACCATTAAAGCGAATTAATGCATTGGCAGTTGTACCCGGTTCAGTTATTGGAGCATTACCTCCTGTAATTGGCTGGACAGCGGCAGGTGGTAATCCTTTAGATTACCAAGCTATCGCATTAGCATTGTTCTTTTTTATTTGGCAGATTCCTCATTTTTGGTTACTTCTTTTAATTCACGGAAAGGATTATGAAAATGCAGGTTTCCCAACACTCACTCAAATATTTTCGAATCGACAGTTGAGCAGGATTACATTTATTTGGATTGCTGCGTTAGTTGTTAGTTCTTTTTTGATACCGGTATTTGAACTCCATTCAAATAGAATTTCTGTAATAGGATTATTTTTGCTTGGAGCTGGTTTACTTTTTAGTACAAGAATAATTCTTTCAAAATATTTAGAAAGGGTTACTTTTAGAAATGCTTTTATTAGCATTAATCTTTATGTATTGATAGTCGTGCTTTTTCTTTCAATAGATAAATTATTTCTAACAGAATTTTAAAATGGAATAATTATGGATTTCTTAGATAATTTGGTTTTACCACAATCAGCTCACCACATGGTTTTGCTTAAATATTTATTGGTATTAACCTATATAATATTTATACCTTATGTAAGTATTCTTACTGGGTCGTTGATATATTCAATCTATTTTAATCGTGAAAGTCGGAAACATAATAATCCGGCATGTTCATCGATCTCAAAAAAAATAATAGATCAAATTACATTTAATAAATCAATTGCATTAGGTCTGGGTGTGCTTCCGCTTCTTAGTGCAGCTTTCTGTTATGCTCAACTTCTTCACCTTACAGGTGTAAATGTACCAGAATATGTATTATTTTCCGCAATTTTAATGTTTGCTTCAATTCTATTCATATATACTTATAAATATTCTTTTTCTCTTAATAGATTATTTGAAAAAATTACGACAGTGGATAATGAAGAAACTAAAACAGAATTAAAAGGTTATACGAATTCAACAAAAAATCTATCTTCAAAAAGTGGAATATATGGCTTAGTATTATTGCTGATAACAATTTATATTTTCAGCGGAGCGATTTCATTAGCAGTTGATTCTCCTAATTGGGCAAGAAATAATTCATTCATCAATATTTTATTTTCACTTAAAACGATGGTAACTTTTTTACAGTTTATTCTTTTTTCTTTTTTAGCTACTTCAATTTATCTTTTATATGTTTATTTCCGTCCGAGTTCTGAAGAAATACTTACGATTGAAGAGAGAGAAGGATTAAAGAATTTCGTATTAAGAACCGGATTAATATTCTCAATTATATTACCACTTTTCATCGTTATCTCATTATTTATTAAGCCAATTGCATCATTATCCGGTAATATATTTGTTTTAGTGGTATTTTCAATTTTATTATCATTATCCATTTCAAATCTTTTTTATTTTATGATAAAAGAATCTCACGAAAAATTTAGTTCATCGCTATTTTTTGTCTTGATTATTCTTTTTGCATTAATGGTAATTAAAGATCAATTTGCATTTGATACCGCTACGAAAAAACAATTCGTGATATTAGCCTCAAATTATGAAGATTATCAAATTAAATTAAAAGAATCTATGGGTGTTGCAGCAGCTCCTATAAGCGGAGAAGATATATATAATGGCAAATGCATTGCGTGCCATAAGTTTGAAACCAAGTTAGTAGGTCCCGCATATAATGATGTATTACCGAAGTATGAAGGGAAGAAAGACGAGCTTGTGAAATTTGTATTGAATCCTAAAAAAATTAATCCAGAATTTCCGGCAATGCCTAATCAAGGTCTCAAACCAAATGAGGCAGAAGCTATTGCAACATATTTATTGGAGCATCCCTCTAAAAAATAATATTATAGTTTTTCATTTAAAGGGATGTTATTTTTAGGCATCCCTTTAATATTTTAAAAAAGCGAATATACTTTATGTTGACAGTATTAGAATCAATTCAAAAGACCACCGATTACTTTACCGCTAAAGGAATTGAATTACCAAGATTAAATGCCGAATTAATGTTAGCCGAAATCCTTAACTGTAAAAGACTTGATCTATATTTGGCATTTGATAAGCCACTTAAAGAAAATGAAATGAAAATATTCCGAGAATGGATTGCCAGAAGAGGGAAATATGAGCCACTTCAATATATTATTGGACATGTTGATTTTTATGATTGCAAGATTTACGTAAACAAAAATGTTTTAATACCTCGCCAAGAAACTGAAATATTAATTGACATTGTTCTGAATGATTTTGGTACTGACAAGGAGCTGAATATACTTGATATTGGAACTGGGAGCGGAGCTATTGCAATTGCATTAGCAAAAAAAATGTCTAAATGTAATTTTACTGCTATAGATATTTCAGAAGATGCACTTGCGACCGCAAAAAAAAATGCATTATTCAATAGTGTTGAAAACATTTCATTTAGAATGCAGGATATCAAAAATTATATCCCTAATAATTTTTCTGATAAATTTGATTTAATAGTATCAAATCCTCCTTACGTAAGCAAAAATGAATATGAGGGAATCCAAAAAGAGATAAAATCATTTGAACCTAGAATAGCTGTAACTGATAACGGTGATGGCTATGAATTTTATGACATAATTTCAAATAAAGCAGATAAATTATTAAAAAGCGGTGGAGTAATTTATTTTGAGTTAGGAATTGGTCAATCTGAAAGAGTCTCCCAATTATTAAGTGAGAATCAATTTACGGATATTAGAATACATAAAGACTTACAAAAAATCAATCGTGTTATAAGCGGAACGAAATTATGAGAGCCGTAGTACAGAGAGTTACTAAAGGTTCTGTTAAAATAAAAAAACTCGATTATATTGCGGAGATTGGTAAAGGATTCGTAATCTTGCTTGGCATTTCACATGGCGATACAATAACTGAAGTAGAGTATCTTGCCGATAAATGTTCAAGCTTAAGGATATTTGAAGATCAAAACGAGAAGATGAATCTTTCTCTAAAAGAAGTTGAGGGAGAGATATTAATTATTTCGCAATTTACTCTTTACGGCGAAACAGCAAGAGGGAATAGACCTAGTTTCATAGAAGCAGCTCGACCCGAGGTTGCGATTCCTTTGTATGATGCTTTTATCGAGCGACTTAAAAAGAATATTGGCACCGAAAAAGTTAAGACCGGCATTTTTGGTGAGATGATGGATGTAGAAATTCATAACGATGGACCTGTTACCATAATTGTGGAATCAAAGTAATGCATTCTACATTAATGATTTTTATTGATGGAATTGGTATTGGTGAAAAAGATAAAGAAAAAAATCCCTTCTTTAGGTATGATTTTAAGTTTCTTTCTAAATTTTTCGGGGATATACCTCATTTAGGTAATCAAGTTATCCGGAAAGAGAATGCTGTTCTATTTCCAATTGATCCTTTGATGGGAGTTCCAAATATACCATTAAGCGGAACGGGACAGACTTCTATTTTTTGCGGAGTTAATGCTCAGAAAATACTTGGTCAACATTTTGGTCCACATCCACATCCGGATTTAAAACCTATAATTGAAAAAGAAAATATTTTCAAAAGTTTCATTGAGCTAAATTTAAAGGCAACTTTCGTTAATGCTTATCCCAAACCTTTCTTCGATTATATTAATTCGGGAAGAAGACGCTTAAGTGTTACATCCCTTAGTGCTCTATATGCAGGTTTAGAATTGAGGCGATACGAGGAGCTAAGAAATGGTAATGGTCTTAGCGCAGAAATTGATAACTCTATTTGGATAAATAAATTTAGTTATGACTTGGAATTAATTAAACCTGAAACAGCAGTTGATCGGCTTCTTTCAATTTCTGCTAATCACCATTTTACGCTTTTTGAGTATTTTTTAACTGATCATCTTGGACATGGAAGACATAGAGATCAATTTGATAATTGGATTAAAACCTTAGATCTGTTTTTATTTGATCTTCTTAAAAAGAGCGAAAATCGAGAAAATTTTACTTTGATTATTTGTTCTGATCATGGCAATTTTGAAGATATCTCGATAAAAATGCACACACTTAATCCATCACTTGCGATAGTTATTGGAAAAAATCATAAATCATTTTATGAAAAAATTAAAAATCTTTCTGATATAAAAGAAACAATACTTGGACAATATAGGTGATCAATACACCATTAAATAGGTTTGTAATCCTATTTATTATCGGAATAATATTAGAAAAAGTTTTTCAATTCAATTTTTACTTAATGCTTTTTCTAATTACCGGACTATTAATCGGGAATTTAATTATATTTAGAAAAAAAGCTGTTAGTAATTACATATTTCCTATCCAATTTATACTAATAATTCTCACAGGTTCATTATTTTATTCTAACTATATCCTTCCTGAAAATATCTATCCATTCAAAGAAACTAAAGTTATAAAGTCGCAGGTTGATGCAGAAATTAAAAAGATAGATCTAATACGTGATAAAAGAATCACACTTTATTTATCGACTAAAAAAGTATTCCCATTTGATAATCTAGATAAACCGATAAATATTATAGCCAATATTTTTGGTAAGAATGAAGAATTAATAAAATTATATAATAATATTAATATTGGGGATTCTATCAGATGCAGAGGCAAATTCTCAAAACCCAATTCTGCCAGAAATCCGGGAGAGTTTGATTATTCTCAATATCTTATAGCAAATAATATTTCTGCAATTATTTCTACTGAAGATTTATCGGCTATAAAAATAAAAAAAAATAATACTGATACTTTCAAAAATGCGATTTTAAGTATCCGCAAATCAATCGATAATCGTATTAAAAAATTACATTCTCCAGATGCAGCGGCTCTACTTAGAGGCTTCTTATTAGCAGATAGATACCTTATTACTTATGATACACAACAGGAATTTATTGATACGGGTGTATTCCATATACTCGCAGTTTCGGGTATGAATGTAGCTTATGTAATTTTAATTATTTTTTTCCTTTTTGGCAGGTTTGGTTTGAAGATCAGGCTTATTGTGTCGTTGATTACGATTGTAGTTTTCGTATTAATAACAGGTACTGATCCTTCAATAATTAGAGCGGCAATAATGATGAGCGTATTGATCATTACACTATTGCTCGGAAGGAATAAGAATAATTTTAATAGTCTTTTTATTGCTGCATTTATTATAATTCTCATTAATCCAAATGATCTATTTTCTGCCGCATTCCAATTATCCTTCGGAGCTGTTTTTTCGATACTCATGTATGCGAGTTATATCCCAATAAAAAACCGATTACTTAGTTTTATTGGAATTACTTTAGCTGCGCAAATAGGTACATTGCCAATTATTATATATTATTTTAATAATATCTCTTTGATTTCTGTATTCGCTAATATGATTGTTGTTCCGGTTTCAGGATTAATTTATTTAGTGGGTATGGCTACTATAATAATTTCCTATTTCTCAGCTTCGTTGGCAGGCATAATAGCCATCGCAAATAATTACTATACTTTCTCGATGTTATGGGTAATTGAAAAAACAGCCAACATCCAATTTGCTAATCTAATGATTTACAATTTTAATCTTGCAAAAATAATTTTATTCACCCTTTCTTTTGTTGCCGGAATAATATTATTCAAGAATTATATAAGAAATATTATTCCTCGAATTCTGATTATTATGCTTTTAGCCGCAAATTTTTTATTAATTACTTCATTCTTCGAAAATAAATTATTAGCAGACGGCAAATTATACGTAATGGCAATTGATGTGGGGCAGGGAGACTCATTTCTTATTAAATTCCCTAATAGCAAGTATGCTCTTATTGATGCAGGCAATGCTTCTTCATATTTTGATAATGGAGAAAGAGTTATAAAACCTCTTCTAAAATATCTTGATATCGAAAATATTGATTATCTATTTATTACTCATTATGATTACGATCATTTTGGAGGGTCTGTTTCTTTAGTAAAAAACAAATTAGTAAAGGAAATTTTTATTCCTGAATTGGATTCATCGGAGCAAATTAATATTAAAGCTTATAATTATTTCAAGACGCAAAATATCCCAATCCACTTCAATTCTAAAAAGAATTTTAAGATTGGAGATATAAGTCTATATTTATTAAACAGCACTTTGCAATTCAGGGATTCGGTTTCAAATGATAAAAGTTTAGTAATTAAATTAGTCTATGGCAGTAACTCATTTCTTTTTACTGGTGATGCAACGATGAGATTAGAACGAGAATTAATTTCGGAATATGGAGAGTTTCTTAAATCAGATATTCTTAAAGTTGCTCATCATGGAAGTTCTTCCAGCTCTTCTATTGATTTCCTCAAATCAGTATCTCCAAACTACGGAATAATTAGTGCCGGAGAAAAGAATATTTATAACCATCCGAACAAACAAGTGCTTGAAAAATTTGCTAATTTAGGAATCAAATTATTCAGAACTGATAAAAGTGGTGCGGTGATTTTGGAATCTGACGGCACTAAAATTAATTTAATAAATTGGCGTACGAATCATTCAACTAACATACTAAAATGAAAATACAAGAAAATTATTCTCTAAAAGAATTAAACACTTTTAAGATTGATGTCAAAGCAAAAAATTTTATCGAAATTGAAGATGAGATTGAGTTAAAAGAAGTTGTAAAGGAATATAATTCTAGAGGCGAAAAAATCCTGATTCTAGGCGGCGGCAGTAATATCCTTTTTACTAAGGATTTTCATGGATTAGTAATTCATCTAAATACAAAAGGCATTGATATTGTCTCGAAAAATGATAAAGAAATAATATTAGATTTTCAGGCAGGTGAAGTATGGGATGAAGTTGTTTTTTATGCTGTAAAAAAAGGTTACTATGGGATTGAAAATCTTTCTCTTATCCCCGGTACTATTGGAGCAGCACCGATTCAGAATATAGGAGCTTATGGAGCTGAATTAAAAGATGTTTTTTATTCGCTAGATGGTTTTTTTATTGAGGACTTAAAAAAGAAAAGTTTCTCTTTGGATGAATGCGAATTTGGTTATCGAGATAGCATATTCAAAAGAGAATTAAAAGATAAGTTTATTATTACCTCCGTCAAATTAAAGCTCTCCAAAGAAAAAAATTTCAAGCTTAACTATCGAGATTTGGCGGACTTAAATAAATTGAGAAAGAATATAACTTTAGAAAAAATAAGAAATCATGTAGTGAAAGTAAGAGAATCGAAGCTGCCAAATCCAAAAGTTCTAGGCAATGCAGGCAGTTTCTTTAAGAATCCTGAAATTAATAAACAACAATTATCTGATCTTATAGATCAAAACCCTGCCTTGCCATATTTTAAGTCTCCTGATGGCAAAATAAAACTGCCCGCCGGTTGGTTAATCGAGCAGTGCGGTTGGAAAGGCAAAAGAGAAGGGGATGTAGCTTCATATCATAGACAAGCATTAATAATCATTAATTACGGGAATGCAACTTCTCAATCAATTCTAAAATTCACTCAAGAGATTAAAGATTCTGTAATCTCTAAATTCGGAATTGAATTAGAGCAAGAAGTTAATTTCTATTAACTCATTGAGGAAAATATGGAATCAAAGCAATCATTAAGCAGTATATTAAAGAATACTTGGAAAGAAATTTCACAACCATTTATTGATTTAACTAAGACTTCAAGAGCTTTATTCGGTGTAAATTTATCCTACGTTTTAGAGGGATTGACCTATTTCGGCTTTGTTGGCTTATTAGCTATCTATTTTAATGAGTATATAAAATTAGACGATATTAAAGCCGGTAACATGCTCGGAATCCTAACCGGAGGAATAACCTTAAGCATGCTCTTTTTGGGGGCTACAGTGGATTGGATAGGTGTTAGAAAGGCACTATTGACTTCATTGTTTTTCATGTTGCTGGGAAGAATATTACTGACAGTTGCCCCAAGTGTTGCTTTGCCCGGTTTATGGGGTTCAGCTCATATCATGGCTATGTTTGGTATTTTAGGAATAATAATAGGGTATGGTATATATCAACCTGCTGCTTATGCGGCAGTCAAGAAATTCACTAACGAAAATACCGCTGCAATGGGATATGCAATGCTTTATGCATTAATGAATCTGGGAGGATTTCTTCCTGGTTTAATTTCACCGCCTGTTAGAAGAGCATTTGGTATCACAGGCGTTTTTTGGGTTTATACTGCACTTACAGTGGTTGGAATGTTAGTAGTATTATTATTAATTACAAAGAAAGCAGAAAAAGAAGCTACTGAAAAATCGGCACTTGAAAGAGGCGAAACCGAAGAAGACACTAAAGATGAACTTGCTGATATGACTTTAAAAGAAAAAGCTAGTTTCTATATGAAGAATTTCCCATTAAAGGATATGCGTTTTCTATTTTTTATTTTTATACTAATCCCTGTACAGACGCTTTTTGCGCATAATTGGCTCACTTTGCCTTTATATACAAGCAGAGCATTTGATGGATTTGTTCAAGATAATTTTGAGTTTTTTGTTAATCTTAATCCTATCCTAATATTTGTATTAACCCCGATTGTGGCAGCGTTAACTTCTAAAAGAAATACATATAAAATGATGATTGCCGGTACATTTATAATGGCAATGCCAACATTTATCTTGGCATTGGGTCCTTCGATGTCAACTTTAATGACTTACTTAATAATTATGACAATAGGCGAGGCAATGTGGCAGCCACGATTTCTTCAGTGGGTGGCAGAGATTGCTCCCAAAAATATGACCGGTATTTATATGGGCATTGGGCAATTTCCATGGTTCTTAACAAAGATTGTAACTTCATTATATTCAGGCTGGTTCTTGCTCCAATACTGTCCGGCGGATGCTCCGCAAAGTAGCATGAATACTGAAATGATGTGGTTAATCTATGGTTTTATAGCAATTATTAGTCCAATAGGACTTTTTCTTGCTCGTAACTGGATGCAAAAAGGATTCAAAACAAAACACTCGTAAATTGAATAGATTTCTAAGCGAAAGTCTATAACTTGCTAGAAAACATAAGGTTATAAACATCACTTAAGACGGGATGTAGTACTTAATACCTTTATTTGGGAGCACAATGATAGAAAAAGCTAATAAATTTCTAAAAAAAAATATTTTAATTGATACACATATTGATCTACCTTCAAGGTTGTTATTGAGTATGGAGGATATATCAAAAATTACTCCTTCAGGCGATTTTGATTTAGTAAGAGCAAAAAAAGGTGGTTTAGCGGGAGCATTTGCTGCAGTATATGTTCCTGTAACTATGGAAGAATTGGGAGCATTAGAGTTTGCTAATAAACAAATTGATTTAATGGAAAAGATTGTTCGGGACCGTTTTGATTCAATGGCTTTTGCGCCGGACACTAAAACACTTAAACTAAACTATAAGAACAAGAAGTTTTCTTTTATCCTTGCTTTAGAAAATGGTGCTCCCATATCAGGTAAATTAGAAAATTTATATTATTTTTTTGAAAAGGGAATCAGATATCTGACTTTAGCACATTCCAGAAATAATCATATTTGTGATTCCTCTTATGATGATTCAGAAAAATGGAATGGTTTAAGTGATTTTGGGATTGAGCTAATTCAAGAAATGAATAAAATTGGAATGATCATCGATGTATCCCATGTATCAGATAAGACTTTTTATGATGTGTTGAAATACAGTAAACTCCCGATTGCTGCCACTCATTCATCTTGCAGACATTTTACACCTGATTGGGAAAGGAATATGAGTGACGAAATGATTAAAGACTTAGCTAAGAATGGAGGCGTAATTCAAATCAATTTTGGGTCTGATTTCTTAAGAGGAGATATTCTTAATCGTTCTAGAAATGAAAAAAAGGAATTAAGCGAAATTTTGCAAAGATATTCTATTCCCTCCGGTTCAATAGAAGCAGAAGAAATTAGAAAAGAATATAGAGCGTCAAACCCAAAAGCTTATGCCACAATTAGCGATGTTGCAAATCATATTGATCATGTGGTAAATTTAGTCGGGATTGAATATGTAGGAATTGGTTCTGATTATGATGGTTTAGGTGATCAGCTTCCTGAAGGATTAAAGGATGTATCTTCATACCCTAATTTAATTGCAGAATTATTTCAGCGTGGTTACAAAGAAGAGGATATGAAAAAAATATGCTCCGGTAATTTTATTAGAGTCTGGAAAGCTAATGAGCAGGCAAGAAAAATTAATATACAATAAAGTAAAAGTTAATACAAAAAAAATAAAAGGGGTAACAATTTGCCCCTTTTATTTTTCCCTAGATCTAATCAAATCATGATAAAAGTTATTTAGTATCATTATTTCCCAACAATCTTCATAAGACTGAATGATGACATTCTTAGTTATTCTGTTATGACAGCAGTGCCGCATGCAGAAACCATTAGCATACTTCCGCCTTGACCAATAGTTTCATAGTCTAAATCAACTGCTATAACGGCATTGCCGCCCATCGCTCGTGCTTGTTCTAGCATCTCTGCAATTGCTATATCTTTTGCCTGTCTTAGTTCTTTTTCATAAGCACCAGATCTTCCGCCTACTATATCTCTGATACTTGCGAAAATATCCTTAAAAATATTAGCTCCAAGAATTGCCTCTCCCGAAACTAATCCTAAATATTTTGTTATTTTGATGCCTTCAATCGTGTTGGTGGTTGTTACTAACATACCATCTCCTATAATTATTTTCATCAAAGTTATAAAAATATTTTAACTTAATCGTATTCTTTCATTAAAAATTCTCTCAAATCTGCAATTTAAATTTCATATAAATTGACAAAATTAGTTACATTTCAAGATTAAGATTGAGTTTCTTTTTTAAATAATAAGGAATGGCAAGCCAAAGCTAGTGGAATTAAACAAACAATATATAATTCAGTGCATTATTACTGCTTCTAATCAACTTCGGTTAAGTTCGGAGAAGATAGAAGTCGTTGCTCTATTAAAGGAGCATCTATCAAAATGCACCAATATTGGCGAAGACATTCAAAAGATGAAAAAAATAACCGAGCTTTCTAAGTTCGGTATTAAGCTTGGCGAAATATTTAGTTTTATCGAAAGCGGAAAGATTGATTTTTCTAAAATCTCTGATAAGTTCAAAGAGCATTCTCATTTCTTAGTCAAAGAATTAAGTTTCTTATTAGATATCGTTACTCCTTCGGTAATGAAGAAAATACTAATCCAGTTTAGTGAAGTAAAAAGTAATTCTCCGGATATCGATTTAACTCAAAGAGAAAAAAAGCCTGAAATAGTAATTGAAGTAAAAAAAGAATTAAAAGAAGAAAATAATCTCCCTAAAAGATCCAAAGCAGATGAACTTAAAGAGGCATTAATTTTCGAAGAACTTAATAAAGAATTAGGATTGAGTTTCGAGAATTATGAGGATAAGATATTAAAACCAATTAAATCATTAGATACATTTTTAGAAAAAGTTGTGCGATTTGATTTCAAAGAATATGAAATAAATGGTTATATTACACAGATGAAAGAAAATGCCGAACTCTCGGATAAGCTTGGTTTTGAAATAATTTCTAATATGCACAATGTATTCTATAAAGGTTTAGAATTAGTCCGTGATAAGAAAATAACTCCAAGTAATAATCTGATTGAATCGTTAAGGGCATGTTTAATTGTCATCGTTGCGATAGTAAGAGGCAAAGAAGTGGATATTAATAATTATCTAAATATTGCCGAGACGTTTGGACAAAAAGTTAATTCATTCAAAACAGGAGCATAAATGGAAGTATATGCTGTAATAATGGCCGGAGGTGTTGGTTCAAGATTCTGGCCTAGAAGCAAAGAAAAAACTCCAAAGCAATTAATAAAAATTATGGGCGAAAATACTATGATCCAAGATACCGTTTATAGGTTGAAGGGATTAGTAGAGCCTGAAAAAATTATCATCATTACGAATCAGATACAAAAAATAAAAATAAAAGAACAACTACCGGAAGTGCCTTCGGAAAATATAATTGCAGAACCATTCGGAAAAAATACTGCTGCTTGTATTGGCTTAGCTGCTGCTCTAATCGAGAAAAAAAACAAAGATGCAGTTATGCTTTCCTTACCGGCAGATCATATAATCACAGATACCGAAGAATTTCAAAAAACAATTAAGTGTGCAATCGAATTTGCATATAATTCTAAAGGATTAGTAACTGTCGGTATCAAGCCTACAAAACCGGAAACGGGTTATGGCTATATTCAGTTTGATGAAACCATAAATAATGACAATATCTATAAGGTTCTAACATTTGCCGAGAAGCCAAATTATTCTACCGCCGAGAGATTCTTAGCTTCGGGAGATTTTTTGTGGAATTCGGGTATGTTTATTTGGAGAGTGGACGCTATACTCGATGAAATAAAAAATTATATGCCTGATCTCTCACTGGGATTAGATAAGCTTAAACCTACAATCGATACTAATAAATTCGATAAAGAGTTAGTGAAAGTTTATGGTCAATTAAAAAGCATATCAATTGATTATGGAATAATGGAAAATTCCACGAAAGTATTCGTTACAAAAGGGGATTTCTACTGGAATGATGTAGGGAATTGGGATGCTGTTTATGATATGTCGGAAAAATCTGAAGATGGAAACGCTTTCGTAGGCGATGTATTTACTGATAAAACATTTAATTCATATATTTATTCTCCAAATAAATTTACTGCAGTAATCGGTGAAACTAATTTAATTGTTATAGATACTGATGATGCACTTCTAATATGTAATAGAAATAATTCACAGGACGTAAGGAATGTGGTTGACTATCTTAAATTCCATAAAAAAACTGATTTAATCTAATGAAAAAAGTCATAACCGAATCTGAAGTCTTAAAACTTATTAAAGAAGGTAAAAAGGAATTAATACTTTCGCAAGAATATATTTTAACTCCTTTGGCAAAAGATAGAATTTATCATTCGGGTATTAAAATAGTTCAAGATTCCGAAAAGAAGATTGATCCCGGAATCATCAAGTCGTTTAGCAAAAATTCAAAAATCGCTATTGGATCTGATCATACCGGATTTAAAGTAAAAGAACTATTGAAAGAAATTTTGAAAGAAAAAGGATATCAAATATTGGATGTCGGTGCATTCAGTGAAAAAGCCGTGGATTATCCCGATTCAGCTATTGCAGTTGTTCAGAAAGTATTAAGTCTCGAAGCTGACTTCGGAATTTTGCTAGATGCCACAGGAATTCCATCATCTATTACTGCTAATAAATTTGCGGGAATTAGAGCAGCCACTTGTTACAATGAATTCTCTGCTCGAAGCAGCAGAGAGCATAATAATGCTAATATTATTGTTATGGGGGCAAAAACATTGGGCGAAGAAACTATTAAAGGTATATTAAACACATGGTTAGTTTCTGAATTCCTGGGCGAAAGACATCAAAAAAGATTAGATAAGATTACTTCAATTGAAGAAAGATTAATAAAAAAAGAAAATAATTTATAGCACTCATTTGTTAATAGAAAAAACAAAATTCATTAGTAAAACTACAATTACAAAGAATACTTATTTAATAAAAGTATTATCTCCCTCAATAGCACGTACTGCAAGACCGGGACAGTTTTGTAATATTAAAGTAAGTGAAAACTCTTTTCCTCTACTTAGACGTCCATTCAGCATTTGCGATGTTGATGGAGAATTTATTTATTTTATGTTTGATATACATGGAGAAGGCACTCGTCTTTTAAGAGAAAAGAATGAGGGCGAAGGGTTGGATATTTTAGGTCCACTCGGAGTTGGATTCAATTTAAAAGGAGATTATGATACTGCAATAATTATTGCCGGCGGGCTAGGGTCTGCTCCATTCCCATTTCTTACTAAAAATATACCGGCTAATATGGAGATACATTCTTTCGTTGGGGGAAGATCAAAAGAAAATGTAATTGAATATAAAATGAAAAATGTTTCTGTTGCAACCGATGATGGTAGTTACGGATTTCATGGAAATGTTGTTGAATTATTTAAAAGTAGAAATGATGAATTTGCCGCGAGGAAAATAAAAGTATTTGCATGCGGACCAAATCCGATGTTAAAAGCTCTTCAAAATTTTTGTAACGAAAAAAATATTGAATGTCAGTTATCGGTTGAAACCGTCATGGCATGTGGATTTGGAATATGCCAAGGATGTCCTATTGAAAAATATGATGGAGACGGGTATTTGCTTGTTTGTAAGGATGGCCCCGTATTCGATTCACTGGCGGTGAGATTGTGAGTATGGTTGATTTGAGAGTTAAAATAGGTTCACCGGAATTAAAGAACCCGGTTCTTTTAGCTTCCGGTACTGTTGGTTATGGTAACGAGATTGCAAATTTTACTGACTTAAGTAAGATTGGCGGTATTGTAACGAAATCACTATCTTTAAAACCTCGTCAAGGAAATCCACCGCAAAGAATTAGAGAAACACCGTCCGGTATGTTAAATGCAATTGGTCTGGCTAATGTAGGAGTAGAAGAATTTGTAAAATCAAAAATTCCATTTCTTAAAGAAGTTAATTCCACATTGATTTGTAATATTGCAGCGAGCTCGGTAGAAGAATATGTTGAATGTACTAAAATATTAACATCCGAAGAATCAATAAAAGCATTCGAGATAAATGTTTCATGCCCAAATGTTAAAGAAGGAGGATTGGAATTTGGTAATGATCTCAAAGCAGTTGGCAGGATAACTGCCGAAACAAAAAAAGTAACAGACAAACCAATATTTATAAAGTTATCTCCCAACGTAACGCGCATTTCTGAATTTGCAAAAGTGGTTTTAAGTGAAGGCGGAGATGCTGTCTCGGCTATCAATACACTAGTCGGGACTTCATTTAACATCTGGACCAAAAAACCGAAAATAAAAAATATTACCGGTGGATTATCCGGACCGGCAATAAGACCTGTTGCATTAGCAAAGGTGCTTGAGATAAGCAGGAACTGTCCCATACCAATTATAGGAATTGGTGGAATATTAAATTGGCAGGATGCAATTGAGTTTATGATAGTAGGAGCTTCTGCCTTTCAGATTGGCACTGCTAATTTTATTAATCCAAATTCCGGTTTAGATATTCTTAAAGGAATAGAAGAATTTTGTATTCAAACCAACGTAACTAAAATTTCTGATTTAACAGCATCTTATCAAATTTAATGAATTATAAATCTGCTTTAGAAAAACTTTTTTCGCTCCATCAATTCGGAATAAAATTAGGTTTAGAAAATACCATAAATCTACTTAGGCATTTAGGCAATCCTCATAAAAATTTAAAATGTTTTCATATAGCAGGCTCAAATGGAAAGGGGAGCACATCTTCTTTTATAGCCAGTATATTGATGGAAGCAGGTTTTAGAACTGGATTATATACGTCTCCTCATTTGGTGAAATTCAATGAAAGAATTCGCATCAATGGGATAATGATAGAAGATGATTATGTCGTGAATTTTATGAATAGTATAGAAGATTATATAGCAGAACATGAAGTAACATTTTTTGAATTAACTACTGCAATGGCTTTCAAATATTTTTATGATATGAATGCAGAATATTGTGTTATTGAGACTGGACTAGGTGGAAGATTAGATTCGACTAATATTATTAATCCATTGATTTCGATTATTACAACAATTTCTTTGGAGCATACAAATATATTAGGAAATACTATTGAAGAGATAGCATCAGAAAAAGGAGGAATAATAAAAGAAAATATTCCTGTAATATTAGGGTTGCTCCCGGATGAGGCATTAAAGGTCTTAGTTACAAAGTCAAAAGATCTTTCCGCACCAGTTTACCAATTAAAAAATTATTTAGTACAAAGAGATAATTCAGTGTCGCTTAATTTAGATGAGATAATTCATCTCTACTCATTACCTTTAAAGGGATATCACCAATTAATAAACGCCTCATTAGCAATATCGTCTTTGAAATTAATTAAAAAAAATATTTCAAATGAAAAAATATTTAAAGGACTTAATAACGTAATCAATAATTCCGGAATTCAGGGAAGATTTGAAATATTTTCTCATGCTCCATTGATAATATTTGATTCTGCACATAATATTGAAGGGGTGCAGTCTTTTATTAATGAGTATAAAAAACTAAAAATTCCTAAAACTGATTCAAAAATTGTGTTTGCTGTAATGAAGGATAAAGATTATTATACAATGTTAAATATGCTAACAGATTATTTTAATTATTTTTATTTTAGCACGGTCGATTATGAAAGAGCAGAAGACCCCGCAAAATTAAAAAAGATAACAGACAACATGGGTGTTGCATCAGAGATTACATATAAACCTGAAAATATTATTAATAATCATAGAATTAAAGAGAAAAATTCATTAGTAATACTTGGAAGCATTTATTTCTTAGGAGAAATTAAAAATAAATTATTGACCGTATCTTCTTGACATTTAAAGCTAAAGGAAGTAATTTTTCATAGTACCTCTTATTCCTTCAAGAGTATCACAAAAATTTGTCAAAATAATCTTGTAATAAAACCCCAAAAAAAATGAGCTTTCAAGATTGTTAATTTT
The DNA here is from genome assembly GCA_937936675.1 of uncultured bacterium. GTDB lineage: Bacteria > Bacteroidota > Ignavibacteria > Ignavibacteriales > Melioribacteraceae > BRH-c32. The sequence goes on along the minus strand of CALDDL010000304.1, from coordinate 1,777 downwards.
ATTTACAAACCAAAGTAAAAGGATTCATATTTATGCCAATGGACATTTCTGAACTTCAGTCTAAGAAAATTATTGATTTATATAAAATCGCTAAAGATTTTTCTCTAATAGGATATAGCGATTTACGAAAACAGGAACTTATATTTAAGATATTGGAGGCGCAATCACAGAAGGATGGATTGACCTTTTCCAAAGGTGTACTTGAAACTCTTCAGGATGGTTATGGTTTTTTAAGATCAGCGGATTGGAATTATCTTCCATCCCCCGATGATATTTATGTATCTCCATCACAAATAAAAAGATTTTTATTAAGAACAGGGGATTACGTAAGCGGGCAAGTGCGTCCGCCTAAAGAGGGTGAAAGATTTTTCGCATTGCTTAGGGTAGAAGCAGTAAACGGAAAAGACCCCGAGGCTATTAGAGAGCGTACATTATTTGATAACTTGATTCCTGTTTATCCCACTAAAAGAATAAAATTAGAATCTGCTCCGGGCGAATATTCAATGAGAATTATGGATCTTCTTTCGCCGATTGGTAAAGGTCAGAGAGGATTAATTGTATCACCTCCAAAAGCCGGTAAAACTATCCTGCTTCAAAAAATTGCAAATTCAATTACAAGAAACCATCCTGATATTAAAATTATAATGCTTCTAATTGATGAAAGACCTGAAGAAGTAACTGATATGCAAAGGTCTGTTCAAGCCGAAGTAATTAGCTCCACTTTTGATGAACCTGCTGAAAGACACGTTCAAGTTGCAAATATGGTAATTGAGAAAGCTAAAAGAATGGTAGAAGCTGGGGATGATGTTGTTATATTATTGGATAGTATAACACGTTTAGCACGAGCTCATAATACTGTTATACCTCATAGCGGCAGGATCCTTTCGGGTGGTGTGGATGCTAATGCTCTTCATAAACCTAAAAGATTTTTTGGATCAGCACGTAATACAGAGGATGGAGGAAGTTTAACTATTATCGCTACTGCATTAATTGAAACCGGTAGCCGTATGGATGAAGTGATTTTTGAGGAATTTAAAGGTACGGGTAATATGGAGTTAGTTCTCGACCGTAGTCTTTCTGATAAGAGAATTTTCCCGGCTATTGACGTTAATAAATCCGGTACTAGAAAAGAAGAACTTCTTCTCAAAGAAGATGAATTAAGTAAAGTATGGATCCTAAGAAAGTTATTAGCTGAATTTGATTCACCGGAAGCGATGGATTTCATTCTTGATAAAATGAGAGGCACTCGTAACAATAAAGAGTTTTTATTAAGCATGAATAGTTAGTAATTAGTAATGCGTAAAATAAAATATATTCTCTTGATATTGTTCTTCTTTACTTCTCTTGTTCCTGCTCAAATTATAAGAACTAATTCATTTATTGAACATAATATAATTGCATCTGCTTCCGGTTATAAATGTTATGTTTCAATTAGAATACCATATAATTCATTAGTATTTATAAAAAATTCTTCCGGTTATTCCTCCGGATTTGAATTCAGTACAGAAGTATCTTCAAGCTCTACTAATATAATTAGAAAATCTGTTCATAAGGATATTTCGGTCGAAACTTTTGAAGAGACAAATCTTACGAATAAATATCTTCAAGCGTTTTTGGAATTTGAATTAATCGAAGATGATTATCAAATACAGCCATATCTGACATTAAAGAATAGTAATATTACTGTTCCATTCGAACCAATAAATGAAAGGATTAAAACCCGTAAAAATGGTTTTGTACTTTCTCCGATTATTTATGAAGAAATTAAATCGGATAC
>CALDDL010000303.1 GCA_937936675.1 uncultured bacterium | reverse complement strand
AATTTATTTCCTCCTTCGCTTGAACCGACTTTCACTTCGATAACTGTCTTATCCTCTTCGATTAATCCTTCTTTGTATAAAGGATAAAGAGCTAAAATAGATGTTGTGGCGTTACATCCTGCACTCGAAATTAATTTAGCATTTTTCATCTCATCGCGGTGAAGTTCAGGTATTCCATAAACAAATTCATTAAGCATTTCGGGATTAGAATGTTCGTGATGATACCATTTTTTAAATTCTTCTTTATCTTTTAATCGAAAATCTCCGCTAAGATCAATTATTCTCTCTGCTATATTTTTAAATTCATCGATTCTATTCATTGAACTTCCATGAGGAAGACAAAGGAAAAGAAGATCGCATTTTTCTAATTCATTGATTGAAGAGAATTTTAATTGAGTAGATTTTCTAAGATTAGGGTGAATCTTATAAACAAATTTTCCGACATTAGCTTCCGATGTTACTTGAGCAACCTCGATATTAGGATGGAATAAAAGCAAACGGAGTAATTCTCCACCGGTATATCCGGAACCTCCGGCGATACTGACTTTTATCTTATTCATTTAAATTCCTCAAGTGTTTGTAAAACATAATCAACCATTAATTTAGGAATATTTACACCGGTTGTAGAGATACTATTTTTAAATTCCATTGTATAATTCACTTCGTTAACTTCTAGCCCTCTTTCAGTTTCAAAAACGTCAATAGCCACAATACCTCCGCCTACTGCTTTAGCTGCTCTTACTGAAAGATCATTTAGCTCATCAGTTACGACACAATTTGTAGCCACTCCGCCTCTTGCTGTATTTGTAACCCAATGAGGTGAGGTTCTATATATTGCTGCGATACACTTATCACCTATAACAAAACTTCTGATATCTCTTCCTTTTTTCTCAACAAATTTTTGGATGTAGAAGATTGAGTGATGGTAACTTCCAAGAACAGTTTTATGCTCAAGGATAGCTTCGGCAGAATCACGATCATTAATTTTAGCAAGAAGTCTTCCCCATGAACCGACTGCCGGTTTTAGCACTACCGGATAACCCATTTCTTCGATAGTTTGAAGAGCGGATTCTTCCGTGAAGGCAACTCTTACTTCCGGTTGCGCAACACCTTCCTTAGCAAGAGCAACAGAAGTTAATAATTTATCACCACATACTGTTGCAACGTGAGAAGAATTAATACAAGGGATACCCGCTGATTCGTATAATTTAAGCGCATGTAAGGCTCTTGAATGGTTTATACATCTCTCTACAACTATATCAAGATCAAATTTATCCTTACCAATATTAAAAGCTGCCTTTCGATCATCAAGTAATACCAATTCGATATTCTTACGTGATTGAAATTCTTCAATTAAGTATTTTTCTTCTTTACGTATAAGTGAATGCAGCAACCCGACTTTCATTTCTTCTCCAATTAATAATTATTTTTAAAATTTAAGGTGGAGAACTGATTAGATCAGTTCTTATAGGACTTATGATGTTTGCAGGAATCAACAATATGCTTTAGTTCTGGTAAATCGATAGTTCTACCTCTTTGACCGACAGATTTAACTTCTTTAAGAATATCGTTTTCGAGGTCATTGCCCAAGTCATCTTCTTTTATAAGTTGAAGTGCATATCTAAGTGAAGCTATACCGGACATGTGGTCTAGAGCAAATTTTCTTTCTCTTCCAACTAATTCAGGACTTAGGCTTTCATAATGCATTGGATTAACAGAGGCGGCATGTGTATGAACTCCGGCACAATGAGTAAATGCATTTTGCCCCATTATAGGATAATTCGATGGTATAGGAACATGTGAATGCTTACTTACTAAATCATATAAATCTTTTAATTTTTCTAAGTTCCATTTGGTATGATCAAAATCAGCGGTTAAGACAACAAGTAATTGAGCGAGATCAACGATTCCCGCTCTTTCACCAAGTCCTAAAACTGCGGCATCAATAATTTCCGCACCTGCTCTATATGCTTCTAAGGCATTGGCAAGAGCAAATCCACGATCATTATGGCAATGTACGGCTATCTTAGGATTAAGACCTTTTTTGGAAAGTTCATCCTTAAGACGAGAAATATAATCGTACATATTTCTTTCCGTTCCGGGGACCATGTATCCAGTTGTATCGGCAACACTGATAATATCAGCGCCGGCTTCTACGGCAGCCGAAGCTGCATTAATTACATTTTCAAACTGAGATCGGACTGTATCTTCGGGTGTATAGCGAATTAATAGATCAGGTCTTACAGATTTTGCATACGAGATAACTTCTTGAATTTGGGATATAGCAGTTGATAGATCTTTTTTAAATACTGTATTTAATCTCTCATCTGAAACGCAATAGAAGATACCGAGGAAATTAACACCACATTGTAAAGCTAGATCAACATCGGACTTAAGGGAACGAGAATGAGCACCAATAATTGACTTAAAACCTTTTTGAGCAATTGATTCTACGGACGCATGAATTTCGGGAGTTACCGTTGGATGACCGGCTTCAATAATATCTACTCCCACCTCATCAAGCAGAGAGGCAATAGCCAATTTGATATGCTTATCAAAATAAACACCGGGAGTTTGTTCTCCTTCCCGAAGAGTAGAATCAAGGACAGATACCAATTTATTGCCCCCAGTCTTCTTCTTCTTTCGGAGCTTCAGCCAAAAGAGCAGGGTCTAAACTGATTACTTCTAATTCGGTTCCGCAATCAGGACATTCAAGTAATTCACCCTCTACTGCATCTTTTAATAGTTCGATTGTTGCTGCACAAACCGGACATTCAGCTTTCATTTCTGAACCTTTTTTATTATTGATTTGCGAAACTATATAATTATTATCTTTTTATCAATTTTTTTTTCATAATTATTCATTTATTATTCCAATTCATTATCTTATTGAACAAATAGTTGTAGTTTTCTGTTTATCATAAAAAAAGAAAGAATAAAATATGAATAATAACCTGTCAAAATATCATAAAATTTTGTTTGAACACTTTGGCTTTAATTTCGGATTTGTAGCAGATTTATTTGATTTATATCAATCAGATAGGAAAAGCGTATCAGATTATTGGCAAAAATATTTTGATCAACTCACTTCTTATAATGATCCTCAGGCTGAGAAAAAATCTGAAATTAAGTTAGCCCCTAATTACTCAATTTCTCCTGATGATACATTAAAAATTATTACCGGAGTTGGGGCAAAGGTGATTGAAAATATGACATGGAGCTTGGAAATTCCAATAGCAACTTCATTACGCTCAATATCTGTAAAAATTTTAGAAGAAAATAGAATATTAATAAATGAAAAACTTATTAGAAGCGGATACAAAAAAATATCATTCACTCATATAATTGCTTTTGCTGTAGTTCAAGCAATAAAGGAATTTCCGAATGTTAATAATTCTTTTGCTTTGATTGAAGGTAAACCAAATATGGTCAATAAAAGCTATATTAATTTAGGAATAGCAGTTGATATAACAAGAAGAGATGGCACACGTTCATTAATCGTACCGAATATTAAAAATGCCGGAGTAATGAACTTTAGAGAATTTAGTAATGAGTATAATAACTTAATAGGTAAATCAAGAAGCGGTAAATTAGACCCAACAGACTTCCAAGGGACAACATTAACAATAACAAATCCCGGAGGAATTGGTACAGTCTCCTCCACTCCAAGACTTATGAATGGTCAAGGTTGTATTATTGCAATCGGAGCAATTGATTTCCCTCCAGAATACAAAGCCTTAACTCCAAACTCAATTGCATCTCTCGGAATCGGTAAGATAATGAATATATCGAGCACTTATGATCATAGAATTATTCAAGGAGCAGAATCAGGTGAATTTCTTTCAACTATCGATAAACTATTATTAGGTGAGAATAATTTTTATGAATCGATTTTTACATCATTAAATATTCTTCAGAAACCTATTCGATGGGGACAGGATTTGGATTCAAACAATCCTTTTAATAAAGAAGTTGAAGCTATCAATAAACAAGCACAGATTGTTCTCTTAATTAATATGTATCGAGTAAGAGGGCACCTAATAGCTGAACTAAATCCGCTTAACCAAAAAGCTGTATATCACCCGGAATTAGACCCGTCTCATTTTGGTTTTTCAATTTGGGATTATGATCGATTTTTTATTTCGGGAAATCTTCAAGGGCTACAATCAGGAACGCTAAGAGAAATACTCAAACGAATCAAGAATACTTACTGCGGCAATATGGGTATTGAATATATGCATATTCAGAATCCGGAAGAAAAATTATGGATTCAAACTCAAATTGAACCAATAGAGAATAAATTTAATTTCTCACCTGAATGGAAAAAGCGCATCATGGAGAAATTAGTTATTGCAGAAGGTTTCGAACATTTTCTTCATACAAAATTTATTGGACACAAAAGGTTTTCGCTCGAAGGTTCTGAGACTTTAATCCCATGCTTAGATATTTTACTTAACGATTCAGCTCAAGAGAATGTTGAAGAAGTCGTTTTAGGAATGGCACATAGAGGTAGATTAAATGTTCTATCTAATGTTATAGGAAAATCGTACGAGAAGATCTTTTCTGAATTTGAAGACGATATTGATCCGGATTCTCCTCAAGGTACCGGGGACGTTAAGTATCATCTCGGGGCTACAGGTATATATAAAACTTTTGCAGGAAAAGAGATCAAAGTATCTATATCCTCGAATCCAAGTCATTTAGAATTTGTTAACCCCGTAGTCGAAGGTATTGTAAGAGCAAAGCAGACTCGCAATGAAGATCAACAAAGGAACAAATATTTACCTGTACTTATACACGGTGATGGAGCATTTGCCGGACAAGGGATAGTGGCAGAGACTCTAAACTTATCTCAACTTCCTGGATATAGCACAGGCGGAACGATACACATAATAATTAATAACCAAATAGGATTCACTACAACTCCCGAGGAGGCGCGCTCATCTCCTTATGCCACTGATGTTGCCAAAATGATTCAATCTCCTATAATTCACGTAAATAGTGACGACCCTGAATCCGCTCTTTGGGCGATGAGATTAGCTCTCATGTATCGTATGAAATTTAATAAAGATATAGTAATTGATTTAATCGGTTATAGGCGACATGGACATAATGAAGGAGATGACCCTGTTTATACGCAGCCTCTTATGTATAAAAAAATAAAAGAACACCCTTCAGTGAAAAATTTATATTCACAAAAATCAATTAAAGAAAAATTATTTACAACAGAAGAACTAGAAAATCTCGATAATAATATTTATTCCAAGTTAGAAAAATCTTTAGAATCAGAAAAAAAAGACGATTCTACCTTTAACCCGGAATATTCAATAGCCTATCCAATAGAAGAGAAAACTTCAGCAATCCGAAACAAAGAAACAAAAGTTAGCTTCAGAGAATTATCCAAAATTGTGGAAATGACAACAACCTTTAATGAGAATTTCTCCCTTAACCCTAAGCTGCAAAAACATATTGAAAAAAGGAGAAAATTCTTAAAAGGAGATGCTAAGATTGATTGGGCGTTTGGTGAATCATTAGCCTTTGGTTCTCTTTTATTAGAAGGAAGACCAATAAGACTAAGCGGACAGGATAGCGTTAGAGGTACATTTAGCCAGCGACACTTAGTCTTTACAGATATTAATACAGGGGAAGAAATTAATCCTCTAAATTTTATTCAAGAAGGTCAAGCAAAAATTGAAGCACTTGATAGCTTATTATCAGAATCCGCAGTTCTTGGCTTTGAATACGGTTATAGCATAACTGATCCTCTAGCACTAGTTATTTGGGAAGCTCAATTTGGAGATTTTGCAAATGGAGCACAAGTAATTATAGATAATTTTATTGTTTGCTCATATACTAAATGGCAATTAAGAAATAATGTTGTACTTTTATTACCGCATGGCTATGAAGGACAGGGACCGGAGCATAGCAGTGCTCGTATTGAAAGATTTTTAATTCTTGCAGCAGAGGAAAATATGAGAATATGTTATCCCACAACTCCGGCTCAATATTTTCATCTTTTAAGAAGTCAGGTTCATCAAGAAATTGAAAAGCCACTTATAGTATTTACTCCTAAGAGTTTATTACGTCATCCTTCAGCCGTTTCCTTGGCAGAAGATTTGACTGATGGATATTTTAATGAAATAATTGTAGATAAAGTTGAAGATTCAAAAGCGATTAAAAATGTAATTCTAACAAGCGGTAAAATTTATTATGAACTAAAGAATTACTACGAATCTAATAGTATTCAAAATTATTTAATTCTTAGAATTGAACAGTATTATCCTTTCCCTTTAGAGAGATTATTCGAAATATTAAAAGTATATAAAAATTTAGAGAACTTAATTTGGGTTCAGGAAGAGCCAAAAAATATGGGAGCTTGGAATTTTATTTTTAATAAATTATATGAAGTATTAGATAAAAAATATAATTTAAGATTTGTAGGCAGACCTGAAAGTCCAAGTCCTGCTTCAGGTTCTTCTAAGAAATACTTAAAATCTCAAAAGGAAGTAATAGAAAAAGCTTTTAGCTATTAAGTCTTGGAAGCCATGAATTAAGCAAAGAAAAATACTCTTCTTTGAGTTCCGCTTTAACCGGTTCTGAAGCAGGTATTTTTTCTTTTAATGGATCTACTTGAGTACCATTTTTCCAAAATCGAAAACATACATGAGGACCGGTAGCCAATCCCGTACTTCCTACAAATCCAATTACCTGTCCTTGTGAAACTCGAGTACCGGGCTTCATACCGGGAGCAATTTTTGACATGTGAAGATATTGCGTGGTATATGTGCCATTGTGTTTAATCTTTACGTAGTTGCCATTGAATACCTTATAATGGGCTTCTAAAACCACACCATCACCAACCGATAGAATTGGAGTGCCGGTAGGTGCAGCATAGTCTGTACCAAGATGCGCTTTCATTCTTTTGAGAACCGGATGAAATCTTTTATTAGTGAATCGAGATGTAATTCGACTAAATTTCAATGGTGATTTAAGAAATGCTTTCTTTACACTATTTCCTTTATTATCATAATAACCATGACTTTCATCCTGCTCAAATCTTATTGCATAAAAATCTTGTTTATTATGATTAAACTTAGCAGCTAATATTTTTCCGACTCCATAAGGTTTTCCTTCAACAAATGACTGTTCAAAATAAACTTGAAAATGATCTCCAACCTGAATACGATAAAAATCGATCTGCCAAGCAAATACTTCAGCCATTTTAACTGCAAGATTAGGATCGAGATTTAATTTTTCAAAAGTACCATATAAGGAACCATCAATAGTAGCTTTAGCACTGTCTTGCTTTATTACAACTTCTTTCTGAGCTTTATAAACTTTTATGCTGTCGCGAAGATCAAATACTACATAATTAACCGGATCGGATATATAAACGAAATATTTTACTGTTTCCACCGTGTCCCAAGTGGCGTAAACAACATAATCATTCCCCGCCTTTAAATTCCTAACTGAAAATACCGGTTCGGCAGCTTGAGCTATTTCATGAATTTTGTTGGTAGTAATTCCGTGAGTAGTAAGGATATCAGATAAGGTTTGATGAGCTTCAATTGTTCCGTCCACTTCGATTAGAGAATCAACAATTAAACCGAATGAATTTGGTGTTGGAACTTCCGGAACCACCTTTTCATTATCAGAACATGAAGAAAAGATAAATGTAAAGACCATGGAAAATAAAAATAAAATTTGCGAGAAATAACCGGGAATATTTGTTTTAAGCATATTTTAATTGGCATTTGTGAGTTTATTAATAATTGTAACAGAATCAATGCCATCAGCTTGAGCATTAAAACTTGGGATAATTCTATGACGAAGCACAGGAATTAAAAATGTATTGACATCTTCGATCGAAGGTGTATAACGCCCTTCTATTACGGCTTTTGCTTTAGCAGCTAAAATCAAGAACTGTGATGCTCTTGGACCGGCACCCCAGCTAATTAAATTATTACTGTCTAGTGTATCACTAAGTTCCGGACGAGTTTTTGCAACCAATTTAACTGCATGCTCAATTACATTATCTGAAACTGGCACACGTTTAATTAATTCCTGAAATTTAATTAAATCTGACTTTGTAACAACTTTTTCTAAATTGGGAAAGTAGTCTCCGGTAGTTGATTTAATAATTTCCACTTCTTCTTGAAAGGATGGATAATCAAGCCAAAGACTAAACATAAATCGATCTAGCTGCGCTTCAGGTAGAGGATATGTACCTTCTTGCTCTATTGGATTTTGAGTAGCAAGAACAAAAAATGGCTGTTCCAATTTATATGATGTACCAGCTGCTGTAATTTTATATTCTTGCATCGATTCAAGGAGTGCCGCTTGAGTTTTTGGTGGAGTTCTATTAATCTCGTCAGCAAGAATTAAATTAGAAAAAAGAGGACCTTTAATAAATCGAAAGGATCTTTTTCTAGTAACTGCATCTTCATCAATAATTTCAGTACCGGTAATATCTCCGGGCATTAAATCCGGTGTAAATTGAATTCTACTAAAATTCAGGTCAAGTACTTCTGCGAGAGTTTTAATCAATAATGTCTTTGCTAAACCCGGTACTCCTACTAACAAACAATGTCCTTTACATAATAAACTAACAATAAGATCATCGATAATTTTATTTTGTCCGACAATTATTTTAGCTATCTCTTTTTTTAGTTTTTGAATCGAATCGCTCAATTCATTAACTAATTTAACATCGGTAGTATTCTCTTTCACACAAAATTCCTTATATACGTACTTCCCAAAAGATCTTATCTTTAAGCTCTTGAATCCAATTTGAATAAAGTTTTTGCTTTTTATAGAATTCGGCTAATTTTTTAATTTCCTCATAATCCATAGCAATACTTGCTTCATGCTGTGGTATTTTTTTAACTAATTTAACTATGTGATAACCATAAGAATTTTTATCAATTTCTAAACGTTTAGGGAAACTAATTTCTCCTTCTTTCAATTTTAGTACTGTTTCTGCGAGTGATTTATCTAATTGCTGCTGTTCAAAAGTACCTAGTGAACCGCCAAACTTTCCTGTTTCATGATCATCGCTATACTTAATTGCATAATAAGCAAAAGTATTTTTACCGCTTAAAATGCTATCTCTCAAATCATTCAAAAGCTCTATGGCAGCTAGGTCAGATTCACCATCACTCTTAATTTTAATAAGTATATGACGAGAATGTATTGCATCACCTCTTCTTTCAAGAAGTTGAATAATATGATATCCAACCGGAGAAAGTATAATGTTCGATAATTGTCCCGGTCCTAAAGCAAAAGCAGCTGCTTCAAATTCAGGATAGAAAACGCCTCTTTTTACAAAACCAAGATCACCGCCTTGAGATGCACTACCCGGATCATCTGAATATTTCCTGGCTAATGCACCAAAATCTTTTCCGTCTTTAATTGAATCCAATAGAGCGAGAGCGAAATTCTTTGCTTTGTTTTTTACTCTCTCGCCTGTTTTAGGATTTTGGAATATGTGAGAGATTTCAAAACGTTCCGGTATAAGCCCTAAAGAGTCTTTATTAGCATCAAAAAAATCTTCTACTTCCTTTCGGGATGATTTTAGGTCTCCGAACTTTTTACTTTGTACCATCTGCGCCATTAGGTTTTTTCTGGTATCCTCTGCCCAAGTTCTCTTCAATTTATCGATAGACATTTGATATGCCTGCTCAAGTTTTTCTTTAGAACCATATTGCTGCGTGATGTAATTAATTTGATAATCGAGCTGTTGCTGCACTTGTTCTTCGGAAACAACTACCGAATCAAATTCAGCTTGTGCATATAAGAGTTTTTCTTCAATTAATGAATTTAATACTTGTTTTAATAAAGTAGAATCTTTTGGATCAAGATTCCTTTGGGCAGCTTCATAAACAGCTCTAAATTCCACTTCTGATTTTAAAATAATCTCTTTATCCACAACAGCAGCAATTTTATCCAATACCTGCTGAGCATTAATCTGAACTGAGAGAGAAACAACTAACAACAAAAATATTTTTATTCTGTTTGCCATATAATCTTCGAATTATTATCCTCTAAAATTTCGCTAATGTAATTTCTTAAAAATTCCATGCGCTTAGTTATTAAAAATCTTTGTTCCACCAGTTCCCTAATATTCTCAAGTTTTGGCAGAGTATTTCTTTGGTACTTTTCAATTAGTTGAACAACGGTAAAATAATCGGGTTCCGATTTAATTACCACGCTAACTTCATTTTGTTCCATCACTTTTAGACTAAAGATGACTTGTTCGGAATTAATCTCATGAGCGTATCTAAAACCCGAATTAATAAGATTAATAACTCCCGGTTCTGACTTATAACCACTTGCTATTCTATCCCATTCACTATCTAGAAGAAGATTCCGAAATTTTATTGCCTTTTCTTCAGAATTGAATACGATTAAATTAAATCGATAAGCATCATCATTTAAGATAAAATCATTCTTATACTTATCAAAATATTCCTCTAATTCTGCTTGAGAAGGAGAATAAGAAAAATCCTTTAAAGCTTTTGCTTTGAATAAGGCTACGGCTAGTTCTTTTTTATTTTGTTCAATAATAGAATTAAATTCCGGGTCTTCAGTTAAACCATCATCTACTGCCACTTGGTACAAAACTTCTTTTTCGATCCAATCTTTAATAAACTCATCTTTAAATTTCCTATTATTTTTGTAATCGCTTAAAGCACTATCTAGTGAACTTTTAGTTAAAACACTATTGCCTGCTTTAGCAACAATCGAATCGTCCTCTTTTTTATCTGAACAGTGAAAAAGAGAAAGTGAAAAAATAATAATGAGAACTTTATTTAAAAGCTCTCTCGAGTTCTTCATAATTTAAGACCGGTTTATATTTTACTTTAAGACTATTAATAAAATCATTCTCTAATCTCTTGCTTTCACTTTCTTGATAAAGCGATGATGCCTCTGCTTTAGCTTCTTCAAAGGTTTTTTCTCTCGCACCATCTTTTGCAACTAGTCGAACAATTGCCCATCCATCTTTATATTTCAAAGGAGACGAATAATCACCATCGTTCTCAAGCTTATTGGCAGCTATGGATAGTTCGTCTGATTGTGCATCTACAAAATCTTTTTCATTTATTCTATTGCCTAATTCTCTTTTATCAATATTTTTAATCATTAAGGTATCAAAATCAATACCTGATTTTAACATACTATAAAAATTATAAATAGTAGAATCATTTTTTGAGTAAAGGGTATTATATTTTACTCTGTTACCGAAGTTGTATTTTCCTTTAGTATTATTCCAATAATTAAAAAGTGAAACGGAATCGATTTCAATTTTATTCCATACTTCATCTTCAAGAAGCTTAAAAAGATAAACGCCGCTTTCGTAATCATCCATCAACGCCGCAAAATCTTTATTCTCTTTATCAAACTCCAATGATTTATATCTGAGAGCTAAGGATGTAGTGTAAAAATATAGTGCATCAGTTATTAGACCTTTGCTGATAGGCTTTAGGAGCATATTTTTTTGTCTTGTCATATACGCTAATAAACTATCGACAGAGTAAAGATCACTTTTCATAACAAATAATTCATCTTTACCGAATTTCTTAGAAAGCTCCATCCCTTTGAAATCCACAGTAAGCTTAGTAGTATCTTTTACATCAATAATATTCTGAAGAGTAGTTTCGTTTAGCTTAAATCCATATTTCACTTTTAGTGTATCGACTAAAATATCATATTCATTTTTGTATCTCGTTCTCTGGAAGAGGTCTTTCAAATTTTCTTTATCTTCCTCAAATGTTGGTAATTCTCCAATTTCATAAACCTTAATAATATGATATCCGAATTGAGTTTTGATGATAGAAGAGATTTCATCCTTATTGAGTTTGAAAGCGGCATCGTCAAATTCCATAACCATTTTGCCTCTTTCAAATTTACCTAAATCCCCGCCTCTTTTTCCGCTTCCGGGATCATCGGAATATTTTTTTGCTAATTCCTTGAAATCTTCACCTGCTTTAATACGTGCTTCGACATCTTTAATTTTTGCTAAAGCTTTAGCTGTGTCGGTTGTACCTGTACTATCTTTGAAAGCAGCTAAAATATGGAGTGCTTTTATAAAGGGTTTTCTTTTGACGATATCAGTTACTTTTATAATATGATAACCGAAACTAGATTTAACGGGTTCGGGATAAACTTCACCAGCCGATTTAATTGAATAAACAGCATCATCTAAAGAAGGGCTAACAATATTTCCGGAAACTACATAATATACATCTCCGCCTCTGCCTTTCGTATAATTATCTTTAGAGTATTCTGCGGCTAATTTCCCGAAATCATCTCCATTTTTTATTCTTTGAATAAGTTCTTTTGCAAAAGCTACGGTTTGTTCTTCGTTACGTGAAGAATCAGGCACTAAAAATATATGAGAAACTCTATATTCTTTTTTTCTTCTTTCGTAAAGATTTTTCATCCATGGATCAAAAAGCTCTTTTTCTAAATAAAGAGTCTGTCCAATAGCTACTTTATAATCTGTAATTTCTTTTTGAAGCGCAGGGTCGGTTTTGTATCCTCTTACATCTGCATCTTTTAATTTCATTTTATAATTAACATAAAGGTCAAGAAAATTTTTGAGTGCAGTAATAGAATCTTTTTTTGCGGCTTCAAGATTGCCGGTATTCTTAAGGTAAGCTTGTTCAAATTCTGATAAGCTGATTTTGGAATCGTCATATTCTGCAACGATAACTTTAGAACTATCATAAGAGCATGCTGAAATAAGTGCTGTAAACGCTACTATGAATAATAATTTTGAATATTTAGACATCGTAACCGAATCCTCCATAAAATACTTATTTAGAAAGTTTATATTATTTGTATTATATATTAAAATCAAGGAAAAGCAAAAAAACGGTATTAATCCATAACCGGTTTAGTATTTCTTTCCCAGAAAAATCCATATTGATAACCCTGAATTGATGGATTATCTTCAGCAAGTTTTAAACGTTTTTCGGTTATACAACAGAACTCTTTATCAAGTTCTACACCAGAGTAAAGTCTTTTAAGTTTTTTAGCTACAACCGAAGTAGTTCCTGAACCGAGAAAAGGATCAAAAACAAAATCTCCTTCATCACTACTTGCTAGTATTACTTTAGCCAATAATTTTTCCGGCTTCTGAGTTGGATGATTCGTATTTTCGGACATTGACCAAAACGGAATAGATAAATCAGTCCATATATTCGATGAATGTGTCAAACGAAAAGAGCCATTGGAAGACTTTTGCCAATCTTTTGGCTGACCATCGTGATTTTTATAAGGAGCCAGAACTTTTCTTTTAAGCTTTACTCTATCAGGGTAAAATTTATATTTATCCGATACTGTACAAAACCAGATATCCTCGGTATTGTTTTTCCAATTAGATGATGAACCTCTTCCCTTTTCTCTTTCCCATGTAATACGATTTCTTATTATGAAAAACTTCTCAAGCACTCTTTGAATTGAAAGAGAAGATCGCCAATCCCCACAGAAATATAATGTTGCATCACCTTTTAATATATGCCGAATTGCTATTATTAGTTCTTCGATCCACTTGGAATATTCATCAATAGTTTTCTGTGCAAAAACAATGTTATTAAAAGTCTTTCTAAGATTATAAGGAGGATCTATAAATAAAAGATCAACACTTTTTTCGGGCAAATACTTTGCTAGCTTGAAAATATCTCCTTGAATAGTCTTTGAAGCAATTTCATCAATCGAAGAATTATTTTTTATTTTCAATAAACTACTTGAGAAATCAATCTTATCCTGCCTGCTTAAAGAAATAGTATGATTACGGCTTGCTATTTTTTTATCCATAGAATTATTTAGCTGCAGTTCCCGGTTGAATTGATTCATTAATTTCTAATATTTTTACAAAACCATCCGGAGTATCTAAAGCCATAATCATACCTTTCGATTCCAAGCCCATTAGTTTCGCAGGTTTCAAATTAGCAACAATTAATACTTTTTTTCCAATCAATTCTTCAGGCGAATAACTTTTAGCTATACCAGCCACGACCTGACGTTTTTCAAATCCTAAATCAAGTTGTATGCGGAGAAGTTTTTCGCTCTTTTTTACTCTTTCTGCATCAATTACTAATGCAGTGCGCAATTTGATTTTCTTAAAATCATCAATTGTAATTTCTTCGTCCGGAATATGTACCGGAGTACCTTCCACTACACCTAATTTACTTATTAATTTATCAATTACCGAATCTTCAATTTTAGTAAATAATATTTCAGATTTTCCTAATAAATGACCTTCTGTTAAATTCAAATTACCAGCATCAGACCAATTACTAGGTTCGGAATTAAGCATATTAAAAATTTTAGCGGAAGAAAATGGTATAACCGGCGCAAAAACAGAAGCTAACGTATATATTGTATTCAAGCAGATATTAAGTGTAGTCCCACATTTTTCTTTATCTGATTTGACTGTTTTCCATGGTTCTGAATCATTGAAATATTTATTAGCCGAACGAGCTAAAGACATCATTTCAAAAACTGCATCTTTTATTTTATATTTTTCTAATAACTCGCTTATTCTGCCCGGAGCTGATTTAATATTATTAATCATCTCTTCGTCAATAAGGTCAAGTTTTCCGAGAGGAGGTACTTTATCATCAAAATGTTTTGATGTAAAAATAAATGTGCGATTAATAAAATTACCTAATATATCCGCAAGTTCGCTATTTGTTCGGTTTTGAAATTCTTTCCAATAAAAATCGGTATCTTTATTTTCCGGCAAATTAGCTGCAAGAGTATATCTAAGAGTATCAGCATCGAAGAGTTCAAGAAATTCATCTACATCAATCCCCCATCCACGTGATTTTGAAAATTTCTTACCTTCAAAATTTAGGAACTCATTTGCAGGTACATTTTGAGGTAAAATATATTTAACCTCTTTTACATCATTCCAACCCATTAACATTGCAGGGAAAATTATGGTATGAAATACAATATTATCTTTACCGATAAAAGCTACATATTTTGTATCGGAATTATTCCAATACTCTTTCCAAAGATCAGGTTTCCCCAATTTTTCTGATAATTCTTTAGTGGCAGATATATAACCTAGTACTGCCTCAAACCACACATACAAAACTTTACCATCTGCATCATCTAAAGGCACTTTCACTCCCCAGTCAAGATCCCTTGTATAAGCTCGGTCTTTAAGTCCTTCCTTAAACCATCCATTACAATATTGAAGGACATTATCCTTCCAGCCATATTTTTCGCTCATTTCTTTAATATAAGCTTCGAGACGATCTTGATATTTACCAAGAGGGAAATACCAATGAGAAGTTTCTTTTAGAATTGGTGTTTCGCCTGTTATTTTACTTTTAGGGTTTATAAGTTCAGCAGGTTCATATAATGAATTACATTTTTCACATTCATCACTCCTTGCTTCTAAATAACCACATTTTGGACAGGTACCTTCCACATATCGATCAGGTAAAAATTTCTTTACTTTTTCATCATAGAATTGAGATGTTTTTTTCTCAATTAATATCCCTTGGTCGTGATAACACTTAAAAAATTCTTGAGCGGTTTTATGATGAACAGGAAGACTAGTTCGAGAATAGATATCAAAACTCATCCCGAATTTTTCAAAAGCATTTTTATTAAGTTCATGGAATCGATCAATAATTACTTGAGGAGAAACTTTTTCATTATCGGCGGATATTGTTATAGGGACACCATGTTCATCGGAGCCACATACATATATGATGTCATCTCCATTCAGACGTTTATAACGGACATAGATATCAGCGGGCAGATATGCTCCACTTAAATGACCTAAATGAATTTTGCCATTTGCATAAGGAAGCGCAGATGTAACTAAAATTTTTTCTTTTTTCAAAAGTAACCTCAGGGATTCGTAATTAGCTTATTAATATAATAAAATTCATGCAATTTTTGACCAATAAAAAAGCCGTTTCAATCAATTTTGAAACGGCTCTGAAAATAAATAATAGTAAAATTAATTTTGAATTATATTATCTGTATCCGATTTTCCAGATAGGAGTTTATTAATCGAATCAGCAGCTCTTCTTCCTTCACCCATAGCTAAGATAACAGTGGCAGCACCAAGAACTATATCACCTCCGGCAAATATTTTTTCCATAGAGGTTTTTTGATTTTCATCAACAATAATATTACCCCATTTATTAACTTTTATTTCCGGATTTGATTGACTAATAAGCGGGTTACTACTATTACCGATTGCAACAATTACAGTATCTACATCGAGGATAAATTCACTATTAGCTAATTCCACAGGTCTCCTTCTCCCTGAACTATCAGGTTCGCCTAATTCGTAACGTAAACATTCAATCCCGTTGACTTTTCCCTTCTCATCACCGAGAATTCTCTTTGCATTTTGAAGGAATAGAAATTCGATACCTTCTTCTTTTGCATGTAAGACTTCTTCTTTACGAGCAGGCATTTCCACTTCGGTACGTCTATAAACCACATATACTTTTTCTGCACCGAGACGTTTAGCCATCCTTGCAGCATCCATTGCGACATTTCCGCCGCCAAGCACAGCAATTTTTTTAGATGGATAAATAGGAGTATCAGCTTTTCCTTTTTCAAAAGCTCTCATTAAATTTGCTCTTGTAAGATATTCATTTGCAGAAAATACACCTACTAGATTTTCACCTTCAATATTCATAAAAACTGGAAGACCTGCTCCCGTGCCTAAAAATACTGCATCATATCCGTCTTTATTGATTAAATCCATTAGCTTACGGGTTTTACCAACAACAAAATTTGTTTTAATTTCTACACCCATAGCAGAAAGTGTCTCTATTTCTCGATCAATGATATCATTAGGCAGGCGGAATTCAGGAATACCATAACGAAGAACGCCGCCAAGTTTATGGAAAGCTTCAAAGATAGTAACTTGATGCCCCTGTCTTCTACAATCCGCTGCAACTACTAAACCGGCAGGACCGCTCCCTACAACAGCAACTTTTTTCCCTGTTTCAGGTTTTATTTCAGGGATAGATATCTTTCCTGTCATTCTTTCCCAGTCGGCAACAAACCTTTCCAATCTTCCTATTGCAACTGCTTTATCAACATCTTTTAATGCTTTTCCGACTGTACAACTTTGCTGGCATTGCACTTCTTGAGGACATACGCGCCCGCAGATAGCTGGCAGCAAACTGGCTTCTTTAATTACACCGGCAGCACCTTCAAAATCTGAATGGGCAACGTGATCTATAAAACGAGGAATATCTATTTTAACCGGACAATCATCAACACAATTCTTCTTAACACATTGCAAGCAACGCATAGCTTCAATTCTCGCCTGTTCCATTGTATAGCCTAAAGCCACTTCATCTAAATTCATTACTCTTATAGAAGGATCTTGTGCAGGCATTTCCTGAGCCGGAATTTTTGTTCTCTCTTTCGCTTTTAAATCATCAACTCTAGTAACATAATCTGCAATTAATATTTTTGCTTCTTCAGAAAACTGCTCAATAGTTTTATGGCTCATATTTTAGATTCCTTTTCATCGACTAATGCATCTAAATAACAATTATGAACATCTCGTTCAATTTCTTTATATGAATTAAGTCTATTAATCATATTATCGAAATCAACTTTATGCCCATCGAACTCCGGTCCATCAACACAAACAAATTTTACTTTATTGCCTACGTTTACGCGGCATCCTCCGCACATTCCAGTTCCATCGACCATAATTGTATTCAAAGAGACTTGAGTAAAAACTCCAAAAGGTCGAGTAGTTTCGGAACAGAATTTCATCATTAATGGAGGACCTATTGCTATAACCATGTTAGGCTTTTCGTCTCTTTCACATAATTCTTTTAATGGTTCCGTTACTAAACATTTTCTTCCATAAGAACCATCATCTGTGCAAACTATAAATTCATCCGCAATCGATTTCATCTCTTCTTCAAGAATTATAAGGTCTTTATTTCGTGCACCAATAATAGTAATAACTTTATTACCTGCATTTTTGAGTGCTTGAGCAATAGGATGCAAAGGAGCTACTCCGATACCACCTCCGACACAAACCACTGTTCCAAATTTTTCAATATGTGTAGCGGTTCCAAGCGGACCTACAAGAGCAGGAATTTCATCACCGACATTCATTTTAGAAAGTGCGAGAGTACTCTTGCCAACTACCTGATAGATAATAGTAATAGAACCTTCATTTATATCTGCATCGGCAATAGTAAGTGGAATTCTTTCACCATAGTCTTCATCAACCTGAAGTATAATAAATTGCCCTGCAGCCCGCTCTTCAGCAATCATAGGGGCTGCAATTCTCATAAGATATACATCTTTTGATAACTGTTCCTTAAAAAGTATTTTGTTCATAATGTTTAATCTAACCCTTTATACATATCTTCAATTAAGTTCGTGTAACGTTCTTCTATAACTTTTCTTTTTACTTTTAATGAAGGAGTAAGTTCCCCCCCTTCAATCGAAAATGGTTTATCTAGGATAGCGAATTTCCGTACCCTCTCAAATCCTGCCAGTTTCTTTTGAAATTGATCTAATTCTTTATCCAATAATTCATAAATCTGTTTGAGATTAACTAATTCCATTGGATCAGTATATTGGATACGATTTGCATCTGCATATTCTTTTAATGCCTCAAAATCAGGTACTATTAGCGCGCTTAAAAACATTCTTCTGTCACCAATCAATACAAACTGGTCAATATACTTACTAGCAAGAAACATATTTTCAATTGGAGTCGGTGCAATGTATTTACCTGTAGTAGTTTTAAAAAGATGCTTTTTTCTATCTGTTATAATTAAAAAACCCTCGGCATCAAAAACACCAATATCACCTGTATGAAGCCAACCATTTTTAATTGATTCATCTGTTTCTTTTTTATTCTTATAGTATCCTTTCATAATATTAGGACCGCAGGCAAGGATTTCACCATCCTTAGCAATCTTCACTTCCACTCCCGGCATCACTTTTCCAACTGTACCAAATTTATAATCATTTGGTCTATTTGCTGCAATTACCGGAGAGGATTCAGTTAAACCATATCCTTCGATAATTAGCATTCCTGCTGCTTCAAAAAATAATCCTAATTCGCGAGCCAAAGCAGCACCGCCAGAGATAAAGAAACGAAGTCTTCCGCCTGTTTTATCTTTGAGTTTTGCATAAACCAATTTACTTGCAAGCTTATGCTTTAATGTCAATGATATCGGTATCGGCATTCCACTCTGTTTTGCTATTGCCAATTCTTTACCTGTTTCAATACCCCAATTAAAAATTTTCTGTTTACTTGCGGGTTGGCTATCTACATTCTTTTTAATTTTACTATACATTCTCTCAAAGAGACGAGGTACGGCGGTCATAATTGTCGGTTTAATATCTTCCATATTCGATGCTACTTTTTCAATACTTTCAGCATAAGCAATTGCGCCTCCACATGAGAATGCAGTATAATAACCTGCCATTCTTTCAAAAATATGACACAAAGGTAAAAATGAAAGGAAAAGGTCTGTTTCTCCTATATCAAAAATTTCATGAGCTGATTTAATATTAGAGCATATATTTTTATGAGTAAGCATTACACCTTTTGGTTCGCCTGTAGTTCCTGATGTATAAATAATTGTACATAAATCATCCTCGCGGCAAAGTTCAGAATTTTCTTTAAAGTAATTGGGATTTTCGGTTTTGAAAATTTTTCCCTTCTTCATGATTTCATTGAAAGATACGACCTCTTTATCTGAGGTTACATCAATTTCATCCATTACAATAATATGCTTAATGGTCTTAAGATTATTTTTTACTTTAAGAACTTTGTTCAATTGATATTTATTAGAAACGATGATAGCCACAGATTCAGAATTATTAAGTATAAACTCGATGGTATCAGATGTGGAGATAGGATAGAGAGGGACATCAATAGCACCTAAGGATAAAATACCGAAATCTGCTACAACCCATTCAGGTCGATTTTCTGAAATAATAGAAATTCTATCTTCCCGTTTAATTCCAATTGATGCTAAACCTAATGCGAAGGATTCAGTCATATCATAAAGTTCGGGATACTTAATCTCAAGCCATGAGTCTCCCTTTTTATACTTAATTACATAACGGTCCTTTCCTTTAGCAAACTCTAGAGTTATCGTTCTAAAGAGTTCAGAAATAGTTTTGAAATCTTTGTAAATTGACATCACACACTCCTTTTTTAGAAGAATATTAAGTTACGAGTGAGAAATAAAATATGCAACGTTCAAAAAAAATTATTATACTTGGCACTAAATTATTAAGGAATTAAATGAAATTCGTCCGAAGGATGTACGATTGGGTTTTGCATTGGGCAGATTCCCCGAATGGAGCGATTGCTTTATTTTTAATTGCGTTTGCAGAATCATCATTTTTCCCCATCCCACCGGATGCTTTATTAATTGCCTTAATCTTAGGGGCACAAAAAAAAGCATTTAAGTTTGCTGCCATTTGTACGGGGGCTTCAGTCTTGGGAGCTTTATTTGGTTATATGATTGGTCATTTCCTTTGGTGGAATGGTGCAAATGAGTTCTCTTCTTTAGCGCATTTTTTCTTTAATAATATACCGGGCTTTTCTACTCATCTTTTCTATGATGTAAAGGCTTTATATGACGAATGGAATTTTTGGATAATATTTACTGCAGGATTTACTCCCATTCCATATAAAGTATTCACAATTACCGGTGGGGCATTTAATGTTAATATTGTATTGTTTACAATCGCTTCAATATTGGGGAGAGCAGGAAGATTTTTCTTGGTTTCTTATCTTATCTGGAAATTCGGTCCCCAAATAAAAACCTTCATCGATAAGTATTTTAATATGCTTGCTATCGGATTTACAGTGTTACTAATAGGTGGATTCGTAATTATAAAATATTTGAT
>CALDDL010000302.1 GCA_937936675.1 uncultured bacterium | reverse complement strand
CCGGCATAGCTGCCTCCATTTAATTTATTTATTTGTTCTACTTATTTGACTATGTTAGAGGTGCAAAAGGTTACAAAAATCTGAATGTAACCTTTATAAATGATTTTTAGTCAAAAGTAGTGATGAAACATTTAACTGATAATGAAATAATAGAATCTGTACTTCGGGGCAATAAAGGTGATTTTTCGCTTCTGATCGATCGCTATAAAGATAAGGGGTTTAATCTCCTAAAGCGAATCCTAAAGAATGAGATGGATGCCGAAGAAGCACTTCAGGATAGTTTCCTTAAAGCGTTCAATAATATTAATTCATTCAGAAAAGAGGCTCAGTTTTCTACATGGTTCTATAAGATAGTTTTTAATACCGGTCTTTCTATACTCGCATCAAAGAAAAGGAAACTTGAGCAGCAGATGATTTCAATCGATGAAACTTTCGATATCGGGGAAATTGATCTAAATGTATATTCATCCACTGAAAACAGAACCGAATATTTGCTTAATATTGTTGATAAACTTCCTATTAGAAATGCATTAGTAATTATATTATTTTATATAGATGGATTATCACTTAATGAAATAAGCAAGGTGCTTGATATCTCTTTAGTAAATACAAAAGTGATGTTGCATCGTTCTCGAATAGTTCTAAAAGATTTATTGATAAAACATAATTATCAAAAGGAATACTTATGATACAGCAAAAAGATGAATTGCTGAATAAATATATAGATAACGAGTTGGACTCGAATGAATTAAGTGAATTAAATCGAATGATTTCCGAGCAGCCGGAAATCTCCGATGAACTGCGTTCGATGAAAATTGTAGATAATACCTTAAAGGAGATGGAAATAATTAATGCTCCCGAAGGTTTTACTGCAAAGATTATGGATGTTATAAATCGTTCGGCAATAGTAGCAAAGAAAAAAGTGCCTTATTTATTTTATTCAGTGGTAACATTTTTCTCAGTTGGTATCTTAGGATTGGTGGGATATGGAGCATCTCTTTCGACCGGTGAATCTTCTGCGCTATCAGAAACAATTAATAAAACTTCTAGAAATATTCTAAAGGAAACTAAAGTAATTGATAATTCGATTGGATTTCTCTCAGCAATCTTTAAAAGTAAGGATATTTATTATATAGGAATCGCCATCACAATACTGCTAGTCATAAGTGCTATAATGATAGTAGAATCGCATAGACAGATAAAAAATAAAATAGAGCATTTTTCATAAGTAGAAATATTTTTCACCTTCCAATTCTTTATATTACCTATCTATATTAAAAATCAATGAGTGAAATGGCATTAAAATCGGGATTCGTTTCGATAGTCGGTAAACCCAATGCCGGCAAATCGACTTTATTAAATTCTTTATTAGGGCAGAAGCTTTCAATTATTTCCAATAAACCGCAGACTACAAGAAAAAGGATTTTGGGAATAATAAGCGAACCGGAACATCAAATTATTTTTTATGACACTCCCGGAATATTAAATCCCGAATATTTACTTCAAGAAAAGATGCTTGATTATATACTTTATTCGGCGAAGGATTCCGATATACTTCTTTTTATGATCGATATAACCGAAGATGATGCGAGGATTTTTGAAGATGAAACGATTAAAAAATTATTGAATAATGACTTAAAAAAAATTCTCCTCATTAATAAAATAGATATAAGTAGCGGTGAAAAAGTTCAGGAATTTTTAGATATAAATAGAGATAATTCTCTATTCAATGATGTACTTGCAATCTCGGCATCTACGGGATTTAATATAAATTCTGTTATGGAAAAGATATTAGATTATCTGCCGGAGCACCCTAAATATTATCCCGATGATCAATTAACAGATGAAAATGAACGCTTTTATGTAAGCGAAATTATCCGTGAAAAAATTTTTGAAATGTATAGAGATGAAATTCCATATAGTACGGAAGTAGTGATAGAAGACTTTAAAGAGAGGGAGAACGCAAAAGATTATATCTCTGCATCGATAATAATTGAGCGTGATTCGCAAAAGCCCATTATTATTGGCAATAAAGGGGAGAGCATTAAAAGATTGGGGAGAATTTCGAGAGCTGAAATAGAAAAATTCCTTGAACGGGAAGTTTATCTTGAACTCTTTGTTAAAGTAAAAGAAAAATGGCGTTCAAATCCATATCAATTAAAAAACTTCGGATATATACCTAATAATGATTAACCGTCTCAAAGAACTTAAAGCAGAAGCGATTTTATTCCTCATGACGATTATATGGGGCGGTACATTTATTCTCACAAAAAATGCGCTTAATGATATATCCTCAATGCTCTATGTCGGTATTCGATTTTCGATTGCGGCTTCTGTATTGCTCCCTTTGGTATTCCATTTTGAGAAGAAGATTGAGAAGAAAGCATTATGGCATGGCATGATACTCGGTTTCTTTTTATATCTCGGTTTTTTTGGACAGACTTATGGACTGCGTTTTACGTCTGCCACTAAATCAGGGTTTCTTACCGGAACTTTAGTGGTCTTCATTCCAATTTTCGCAATATTTATAAAAAAGAAATATCCATCGATAGGTGCAATAATTGGAACGATAATTGTCTTTATTGGAATTATATTTTTATCTACAAGTGGGAGTTCACTTGCGTCATTCTTTGAAGAAGTTGGGCGTGATTTTAATTTTGGAGATCAGCTAACTTTATTAGCTGCGATAATTTTTGCTCTGCATGTTGTCTTAATCGATATTTATTCTTCGATTCATAAATTCTGGTCATTATTTTTTATTCAATTGATGACTACGGCAATTCTTAGTCTAATTACATCGTTTATTTTAGATGCAACAAAAATTGAATTAGTTTATATAAATCTAAATATTGATGTAGTAACTGCACTCTTATATACTGCATTATTAGCTACTTTATTTAATATTGGAATGCAGCTTAAATATCAAAAAGTAGTAACTCCGACAAAAGCAGGAATTATCTATTCATTTGAACCTGTATTTGCCGGATTATTTGCGTTCTTTCTACTGAACGAAAAAATCAGTAACTTTGGATTATTAGGGAGCGTATTAATCTTTATAGGATTAATTACAACTGAAGTTTATGACAGTATTCGTAAATCTAAAAGAGAACGAACCGATAAGAGCTGAAATTGTTCTTGAGGGACTAGTGCAAGGAGTTGGATTCAGATACTTTGCTTTAAGGAATGCACAGAAATTTGAGCTAAAAGGATTCGTAAAAAACCTTTATACAGGAGATCTATTTGTGGTAGTAGAAGGACCAAAACAACTAATACATGAATATATTGAAGAGATGAAAGTAGGTCCCATGCATGCTCATGTAAAAGCGCATTCAATTAAATGGGCAGAACCAACAAAAGAATTTTCGAGGTTTGAAATTCACAAATGAGTTTTCCTTTTAGAATTGGCTCGGGTTATGATGTTCATCAATTTGCATCCGGAAGAAAATTAATTCTTGGCGGAGTGGAAATTCCACACTCGAAGGGATTCGATGGGCATTCCGATGCAGATATATTGCTGCATGCCTTATGCGATGCACTCCTTGGTTCATTAGCTCTCGGTGATATCGGTAAACATTTTCCTAATACCGATGCATCATATAAAAATATTGATAGTAAGATACTCCTTAAGAAAGTAAATGAATTAATTAATTCGCATGGTTATCTTATTGGAAATATTGATGCCACGATAGTGATGGAAGCTCCTAAAATTGTTTCATACATTCCACAAATTCAAAAAGTGATTTCGGAGATTCTTTCGATAGACGCTCAGGATGTTTCCATTAAAGCTACAACATCCGAGAGGATGGGTTTTATAGGACGAGAAGAAGGTGCCGAAGCATTCGCAACCGTATTAATTTATAAAAAAGAAAAATAATGCTCGAACAGATAGTAGTATTTCTAAATTCGCAAAATGTTGTAATAGTCTATCTAATATTATTCTCATTCGCATTTATCGAGAATTTATTTCCACCCTCACCTAGTGATGTTGTAGTAGTTATCGGTTCTACGATCTTAGCTAATTCTCCTGCCGGATTTATTCCATTATTATTAATTACAAGTATTGGAAGTTCGCTAGGTTTTATAGTTATGTATTTAGTGGGTGATTATCTTGGATTAAAATTAATTCGTACAAATAGAATTAAATTTATTACCCAAGAATTATTACAAAAAGCGGATCGATGGTTTAATAAATATGGTTATTCGATAATTATAGTAAATCGATTTCTTCCGGGTACTAGGGCAGTGGTAAGTTTCTTTTCAGGTTTGCATCAACTTAGAATGCTTCCAACATTTTTATTAGCATCAATAAGCTCTCTATTATGGTATATTTTATTAGTATTTCTTGGAATGAAATTAGGTCAAAATATTGATAAGATCGATTTGTATCTGAAGACATATTCTAATATTGCTTATATAGTGATTGCGATTATAATTTTATTAATAGGATATCGGTTTTTAGTAAAAAAGAAAAAGAGTAAAAGTGAAGCTGCCTAAATTAAATACAAAGCTCATTTTATTAATATGTATAGTAAGTGGAATATTAATCGGAATATCATATCCTCCGATTCCATTCCCGTATTTTATTTTTATTGCTTTCGTACCTTATTTCTTTATTTTGAATAAAACCGAGCAGTTAATAAAAAGAATGCATTATTCTTATCTAACTTTTTTTGTGTTTAATTTAATTACAATATATTGGGTGGGAAGCTGGACTAAAGAAGCGGATCCATTCTTGATGATATCAGGAGGATTACTTTTATTCGTTAATCCTGCACTTTATTTAATCCCGGTATTCCTTCATCATTACGCCTTAAAAACAATCGGCAAAAAAGGAGCACTATTTTTATTCCCGTTCTTCTGGGTCTTTTTCGAATATCTATACACATTAACCGATCTTCGTTTTCCTTGGTTAACTCTTTCTAATTCAGTTACCGGATTTAATATTTTTGTTCAAATCGCTGAGATAATCGGAGCTTATGGAATTTCATTATTGATTCTATTTATTAATCTTCTTTTTTATCTGTTGATTTCGGATTATCAGGAAAAGAAGAAAATTAATTATCTGATTGGCAATGCAATTTTCTCAATTTTTGTTGCAGCAATTATTTATGGTGTAATAAAAAATAATGTTGATTATGATAGAGGCGAAAAAGTAAGAGTTGGATTGATTCAGCCGAATTTAAATCCGTGGGAAAAATGGAGCGGTGGAAATTTAGAGGAGCAGATTGATCTTTATTTAGAGCTTTCACAAAAAGCAGTTGATAAAGGAGCAAAAATAATTGTTTTTCCTGAATCAGCACTACCTGTTTATCTTCTTTCGGGAAATTATGATTTTGAAGTATCAAGAATCCGAAATTTCGTTAATAAGAACAATGTATTTCTATTAACCGGAATGCCCGATATTAATTTTTATTATCAAGGTGAAAAAGCTCCCGAGGATGCAAAAGAAACAAAGGTTTCCGGAGCAAAATATACTTCATTCAATTCTATACTTGGATTTAGTCCCGATAGTTTTGCTATTCAGAAATATGGAAAAATTAAATTAGTACCATTTGGTGAGAAGGTCCCATTTGTCGAAGAAATTCCTCTACTAGGAGATTTAATAAAATGGCAAGTAGGTATATCAAGCTGGAATACAGGTAGTGAGACCAAAGTTTTTGAATATGGCAAAAACAAAATTGGAGGAGTGATTTGCATCGAATCAATCTATCCTGATTTTGTCGCCGAGTTTGTTCAGAAAGGAGCGGGGTTAATAACAGTAGTTACCAATGATAGTTGGTACGGATATTCCAGCGGACCGTTTCAGCATAAAGAAATCAGCCGCTTAAGAGCAATCGAGAATAGGAAGTATGTTGTTAGAGCAGCAAATGGAGGGGTTAGTTGTATTATTGATCCGCATGGAAAAATTATTTCAGAAACAGAATTATTCACTCGAGATGTATTAGTGGGCGATATAACGTTTAATTACGAAAAAACATTCTATTCAAGTTTCCCATTAATAATTCCTAATTTTGTTACCGGAATATCGATTGCAATATTTATTTTATTTTTACTCAAGAAATTTTTCAAAATAAACATATATAAAGAAGATGAAAAAAATAATTGATTTAAGAAGTGATACCGTTACGAAACCGTCTCAAGAGATGAGAAAAGCAATGTATGAAGCAGAGGTGGGTGATGATGTTTATCAAGAAGATCCAACCGTAAACAGATTACAGGAATATGCAGCGGAATTATTAGGTAAAGAAGCAGCGTTATTTGTATCGAGCGGCGTGATGGGTAATCAGCTCTGTCTGAACGTACTAACTCAACCGGGAGATGAAGTAATTTGCGATAAAGACGCACATATATTTCAATATGAATCCGGTTCTCCTGCTAAACTTAGCGGGTTACAGTTAAGTCTTATAAATGGGGATCATGGAATTTTTACTGCTGAAGATGTCGAGCCTTTAATTCGTCCTGTGAGTGCATATTATATGGCGCGCACTCGTGTAATAGAATTAGAGAATACACATAATAGAGGCGGAGGAACCATTGTCCCGATGCAAAATATTGAAGGAATTGAAAAGATTGTAAAAAAACATGGTTTATACTTTCATCTCGATGGCGCAAGGATTTGGAACGCATCGGTTGAGACTGGAATTTCGGTAAAAGAATATGCTTCGCATTTTGATACTATATCTTGCTGCTTATCAAAAGGATTAGGTGCACCTGTCGGCTCAATCATTGCAGGTGATAAAGAAGTGATTGATGAAGCCTTCAGAGTAAGAAAATCTTGGGGCGGAGGTATGAGACAGGTGGGAATACTTGCCGCCGCCGGTCTATATGCTCTCGAGAACAATATACCAAAATTAAAAGATGACCATAAAAAAATAAAATCGATTGCGGAATTTTTAGTAAATCACGGTAAATGTAAAATTGATATGTCAACTGTTCAGACAAATATCTTGATGTTTGCGCCAACCGAGAAATCGGTAGAGCAGGTAATTGGCGAATGCAAAGAACACGGTTTAATTGTTAGTTCGGGTAGTCCCGGTAATGTAAGAATAGTAGCTCATCTTGATATTTCATTTGAAGAGATTGAGGAAGCAAAAAATATTTTAGCAAAAGTATTATAGGAACTAAATGGAAAAAAGTGAATTTAAACATAAAATTATAGAGACTGTTCGGTTTCATGAAGTCGATTTAATGGGTATAGTTAATAATGCTATATACTTCACCTATTTTGAAGATGCAAGAATTAGTTATACTAATACACTGAAACATTTATATAAATTCAAAGAAATTTTAGAAGGCGATTCCTTTTTTATAATGGCTCGCAACGAATGCAATTATTTGAAATCAGCTCATTTTGGCGATGAATTAACCATCTATACAAAAGTGATATTAATTACGAATAAAAGTTTTCATTTTGTTCATCTTGTGGAGAATAATAAAACTGGTGAGATAATTGCAGAAGGGGGAGGAGTATTCGTCCACATAAATCTTAAAACAAAAAAATCTCAGCCTCTGCCGGAAGAATTTTATCTCGCAGTTAAGGATTATGAAGGTGAAGTAGTTCTAAAAAAAGAAGATGAGAACTTAAGCATCATCCCAGAATAAAATAAGTTAAACCACCAATAAGCAATATATAACCTGCGTAGGTGGTATATTGCTTATAATTTCTTTTTGTATAATTCCATAAATAGGCAGCGGCAATCATTAGCAATATTATTAATAACGCAATGCCGCTTGCTTCTAGCAAAGTTAGCTGTGATTTATAAACAGTAATTA
>CALDDL010000301.1 GCA_937936675.1 uncultured bacterium | reverse complement strand
TATCGGCTTAGCTGTAAAGAATCTTATTTGTCTATTAGCATCAGGGAGTTTTGCATTTGGCGAATATAAAACAAAAAGAGCATAATTCAGGTAAGGATACATAAATTCACCGGTAGATTCACCCCAATAAGTATTAGCAGACTTAAAAAGATTATCATCCTCAATATATTTATCCTCATTTGCAGGTTCGTAACTTATTTCATTTCCATCTGCATCATATCCCTGCCAAGCGAATATATTTTCGTAATGTGGTTTATGCCAAAGAATATCCTCACTTCCTACAGAATCAATTGACCAAACTCCATCATAATCACGATCTCGGAAACCTGCAAACAATCTAATTTTTTCCTTTGTAGGATATTTGATACGATAGACAGAGAATGGAAGATATGTTACTTCACCCGAAGCCCTACTCTTATAGATAAATTCATCAAAATAGCTATAAGCCAAAGATTTTTCTCCGAAATCGATAATGAGGTCATCGTTTCCCCAATAATCAAAACGATCGTAATCATTAGCAGTTTTTGGTAAATTAACAGCTCCTGCACGATTGCTCAATATATACCCATTTGGTCCTGCATTAACCCCATTAGTATCTATTCCAACATGTGGGCTAATCATAAAATCTCCTTCCATTTCTGCTATTTGCAAAATAATAGAATGAGGTCCACTAAAATTTGCTACAAGATTTCTATTTTGAGTTATTACAAATTGATATAGAGGATTAGTTGAAATAACTGAATCATTTTCAACCCAATTAGAAAACGTATAGCCATAATGATTTTTTGCAGATAGATTTACATTATCTCCATATTTGTATTTCCCGCTTCCGAAAATTATTCCGGCAACACTAAGATTTATCAATATAGTAACTTCATATTCCGCAATGTTTTGATTGATCTCTATTATTCGGGGACTTCCTGTTGTGCCCGCCGATGTTATAGTTATAGTTCCTGATCTTTTCTCTTTTTTATTTTCCGAAATCATTACTTCCATTGTTCCCGAATTTATCCCGCTTGAACCGGAAATTATCTTTATCCAATTTGTATCACTTGAGACTGCATTCCAATTCATTGTGCCAATACTTGTATTTGTAACTTCAAAACTAAGTTCTCCTCCTTCGAAATCGATCTCTGTTGATATGGGAGAAACCGCAAGAGTCGGTTTTGTAGAGTCTGCTTGTGTAGTAAATGAAAACACTTTTGAAAAATAAGAGCTTCCATAATTATCCCTTACTCTTACCCTCCAGAAATAATCAGTCGAATTTAATAATCCGGTTAATTGATAAGTAGCATCATCAATTTCATTTTTTGTGATGATTATATTATTAAATTCTTTTTCAGTTGCTACTTGTAAAGAATAAGATTCTGCTCCAATAACTGAATTCCATATAAAAATAGGATCGATAACAACATTTTCACTTTTATCGTATGGGAATAATGGTATTGGTGGAAGAGTTAAATAGAATGATTTATCGTAATGTACTTGAGCAAATTGTGAATATTCTTTAAGGAGAGTAATTGCTTGCAACCTATCAATACCTTCAGTAGCTCCGGCAAGTATTTCGGCAAAAACCACTTCTTGAGTATCGCCATAAGCCATATTAAAAGGACCGGAAACTGATCCTATGCGGAGATCTCGAGGAGGATACATTAAGCCGTCTATCCATCCTTCCCTTGTTATAGGATCGCCGGCTAAAAAATATTTTGTAGGCTGATTTGTAAGAGGGTTCTTAATAGGTTGACCGCCAGACGAGTGCAATCCCTGTAAAATGTTATAAAAATATGGAGTCCATGTATTATGAAACCCTTTAAAAGGATCGAAATAAGGGCAGTCGCAATCCAATAAACTATAAAATGATGTCATCCCCAAGTTTTTTATACCGGCAAAAAACTTACCTCTAAATGTAGCGGTATCGGAAAGTACGCCTTGAACTAAAGGTCCCTGTATGAGCTTAAATCCGGCGGCAGGAGGAGTTGCTCCATAAATAGCATCATTAGAGCCACCATTATAGGAATAACCCAAATCAAGTGTAGTATCGCATCCTGCAAAATTATCACCAATATTACCTATACTTGGATGAGACCACATTGATACATACATATCTGTAAATGTTTTTTGTTCAACGTTTTTATTGATGAGTGTATATTTTCTAAATAGCATATTGCCCAAGGGACTTTCTGAATTATATCCCCAAATAGTTACTTGTTCCTCTATTCCCATTGGTAAGGAGTTTGATAAGTATTTTGTAGTAATAGAATCGAAATCATTACAGACGAACCAGATGGTTTGATCAGCACCCGAGACACCGGGAATATCAATCTCCGGTTCGTAATTACCATTCGCATTAAGGTCTTCATAAGGAGCACCTTGTGCGGAGGGCCATTCATACCAATCTTTTTGGTACTGCTCTCTTATTTCTTTTGCATTAGAGCCTGCACCATCAATTGCTTCGGACAAAAGATCATTTGTAAGGAAATCACGTCTGACTCTATAAATTCTTACATCAGGGTCATTTGGATTATCTGCAACACCATTTATAACTCTGCCCGGAAGAGTACCTTGACGGTACATAGAACCACCTGCGTGGATTTCTCCATCAATTTTTCCACCCCATAAGAAACCTGATTGGA
>CALDDL010000300.1 GCA_937936675.1 uncultured bacterium | reverse complement strand
TTCTTATTCTTATGTTTGTGGTGAAGTCGTGATTTATACGAATTGCAGCGACTCAAAATAAATAGCTAAATAGTAGGAAAAGTTTTCTTAAAAACCCGCTATTTGCGGGTTTTGTCGTTTTAAAAGGTCGCGATTTATGCTAATTGCAGCGACCATAAAAATAATTTGCTAAAAAATAAGGAGTAGTAAAAAATGAGCGAATATCTATTCACCTCAGAATCTGTTTCAGAAGGACACCCCGACAAAGTTGCCGATCAAATTTCAGATGCAATACTTGACGCACATTTAGAAATTGACAAAAAATCAAAAGTTGCTTGCGAGACATTGCTTGCCAAAAATTTAATCGTAATTGCCGGTGAAATTTCATCATCAGCACAAATTGAATATGGAGAAATTGCTAAAAAAGTAATTTCGGATATCGGCTATGATGAATCATTCGTTGGGTTTAATCCTCATGGTTGTAATATATTAACAAGTATTAGTAAACAGTCACTTGATATAGACCAAGGTGTAGAGCGAGGAGATAAGATCGGAGCAGGAGATCAAGGTTTGATGTTTGGCTATGCAACAAAAGAGACGGATGAATTAATGCCGGTGGCAATTACATTATCTCATAAAATATTGCAAAAACTTTCAGAAATAAGAAAAAGTAAAAGTGTCGATTGGATTCGTCCCGATTCAAAATCGCAGGTAACAGTTAAGTATAATGGACATGATCCTGTTTCGGTCGAAAGAGTGGTGGTTTCTACTCAACATTCAGATACGATTAGACATTCTGATATTGTTGAGTTCTTGAAAAACGAAGTAATTCTGAAGGTAATACCTGAGCATTTGATTTCAAAAGATATCGAATATTATATAAATCCCACCGGAAGATTTGTAGATGGCGGTCCGCAGGCAGATACGGGATTAACGGGCAGAAAAATTATTGTGGATACTTATGGCGGTTCCTCTCCTCATGGCGGAGGAGCTTTTTCCGGTAAAGACCCTTCAAAAGTTGATCGCTCGGCGGCATATATGGCACGTTATATAGCAAAGAATATTGTAGCGGCATTAATAGCAAAAAAATGTACCATTCAACTTTCTTATGCAATCGGCATTGCAGAACCGCTTTCTATATTTCTGGATTTTCATAATACCGGAAAGGAAAAAGAAGAAATAATAAAATCAAGAATTAAGAAAAATTTTGATCTTACTCCCAAAGGAATAATCGAGAAATTAGATTTATATAAACCTATTTATCAGCAAACGGCAACTTATGGACACTTTGGAAGAGAGATTTTTACTTGGGAAAAAACTGATGCTGTCGATAAGCTCGTGAATTGATTTTGCTATATAATAAAAATATTCTAAAAATCTCAGGGTATCTTTTTTTAAAGATACCCGTTTAATAAAATGACTATCAGAATACAGATTAAATTAAAAATTTGAGAGATGATTTAAATTAAGATTTTGTCAGAATGAGAAATAATATTAAGGAATGCACACACCTATAAAAAGTATTTAATAATAGTTTCAAAAGTTTTTAACGAGATTAAATATCTGCTTATAATATTTTTAAATTATTTTTTTACTTATATCATTTAATTAATTCGGATATCCTTCGATAATAATCATAAATTCAAAATAAATATTTTTTAAAGACCAACCGAGGGGTCTTAAAAAAGAAGGAGTGCGTAATGAAATTATCTAAACTTATCCAAGTTGTTGAAGAAAACTGTGTAAATTGTCATCGCTGTATATCTGTATGTCCGGTTAAATTTTGTAACGATGGCAGCGGAGATCATGTAGCTATCCACGAAGATATGTGTATTGGCTGTGGAGAATGCTTAAAAGCTTGTCCGCATGGTGCAAGAAAAATAATAGACGATTTTAGTTTATTCTTAAATGCGGTTAAAAATAGAGAAAAAATTGTTGCCGTAATTGCGCCTGCTATTGCGGCGGAATTTGCTAATTCCTATCTGAATTTTAATGGATGGTTAAAATCATTAGGAGTTTTAGCTCTTTTTGATGTGAGCTTTGGTGCTGAATTAACTGTAAAAAGTTATTTAGAGCATATTAAAAATAATAAACCAAAAGCAGTGATTGCTCAACCCTGTCCAGCAATTGTAAGTTTCGTTGAGATATATCATCCTGAATTGATAAAATATTTAGCTCCAGCCGATAGTCCAATGATGCATACGATAAAACTAATTAAAAATTATTATCCCCAGTATGCCAATCATAAAGTCTTAATTATATCTCCATGTGTGGCGAAAAAAAGAGAATTTGAAGAAGTAGGATTAGGCGATTATAACGTAACAATGAAAAGCATCAAAGAATATTTAGCAAATCAAAAAATTGAATTAAATAAATATTCTCCAGTAGAATTTGATAATGCACCGGCAGAGCGGGCAGTACTATTTTCTACTCCGGGAGGATTATTAAGAACCGCACAAAGAGAATATCCTGATATTATTAATGTTGCAAGAAAAATTGAAGGTCCGACAACTATCTATCATTATTTATCTTATTTGGAAAAAGATATAAATAAAGGGATAGCACCTCTGTTAATTGATTGTCTAAATTGTGATCAAGGATGCAATGGAGGAACAGGAACTAGCCGTGATAAATCTTTAGATGAAATTGAAAACTCGATTGAAAAAAGAAATATTGAAATGCAGGACAAGTATGAATCTAAAAGTTTCTTTAAGTCAAAAAAGCAAACCTTAAAAAAAATACAAAAAGCGGTAAATGAATATTGGAAACCAAATATATATGATAGAAAATACAGTGATTTATCAGTTACAAATTTTAAAAATGTTATAAATAAACCATCACAAAATCAGAAGAATAAAATATTTCAAGAAATGTTGAAAGAAAGCGAATTAGATGTTTTGAATTGTGGAAGCTGTGGATATAATAATTGTGAAGAGATGGCAATAGCAATTTTTAATGGACTTAATAAGAAAGAAAATTGTCACCATTATGAAAAGAAGTATTTTACTGAAAGTGTTAATACTATGTTAAGCAAAATGGAACAATTTGCAGATGGGGATTTGACAGTAGAGCTAAATACAGACAAAAAGGACCAAGTAGGAGAATTTTATAACGGATTTAATAGAGCATTATTAAATATTCGCTATTTGCTTAGTTCACTTATTAAGGTAATTAATGAAACCGCTAGTGCAAGCAATCAAATATCATTAAGTACCAAAGAGATGTCTAATGGGATAATGGAGCAAAGCAATCAAACTTCTGAAATTGCTGGGGCTGTAGAAGAAATGACAAAGACAATCATGGAAACTGTACAAAATTCCTCTGCTGCATCTGAAGCTGCAAAGAAGGCGGGTGTAATAGCACAAGAGGGAGGCGAAGTAATTAAAGAAACAATTTTAGGTATAAATCGAATTTCGGAAGTAGTAAAGAATGCAGCTGAAACTGTTCAAGAATTAGGAAAGAATAGTGATCAGATTGGCGAGATAGTGCAGGTTATTAATGAGATTGCAGATCAAACTAATCTATTGGCATTGAATGCTGCTATTGAAGCTGCTCGTGCGGGTGAACAGGGAAGAGGATTTGCTGTAGTAGCTGATGAAGTAAGAAAATTAGCCGAGAAAACTACAAAAGCAACAAAAGAAATAGCAGTAAAAATCAAGCATATTCAAAAAGATACCAATGGGGCTGTTCTTTCGATGAATGAAGGTACAATAGAAGTAGAAAACGGTAAACGATTAGCTGATAAAGCAGGCAGCTCACTTGAGCAAATAATTAATGGATCGAATGATGTTGTTAATATGGCAACTCAAGTAGCATTTGCAAGTAAGGAGCAAAGCAATACTTCGGAATATATTAGTAAAAATATTCTTAATATTAGCAACGTAACAAATGAAAATTCTGCTGGATTAAACCAAATAACTCATGCGGCAGACGATCTAAATAATTTAACTCAAAATCTGCTACAACTCGTTTCCAAATTCAGATTAGAAAAAACAGAAATGGAAATTAATTATTATAGGTAATAATTTTTTAAATAATGGGTACAAAATAATCATGTTCTTGTACCCATTATTTATTATTGGGTGATTTGTAGCTTCTAAAGGCGTAGAAGAATTGTTTATGAAACGGTTCGGGGAAGAATGTCTTGAGTCCGTATTCATCTGCTTTACCTTCGGGTAGATATGCTGTTCCGAATATCCAATCCCAAATTGCCAATTTAGTAGAGAAATTTCTATTACGACCTTTACCGGTAGTATGATGCCAGCGGTGCATCTCGGGACCATTAATAAATTTTTGCAGTGCACCGGTATTCACATTAATATTTGCGTGAATCCACATCCCCCAAAGAGCGCTGATAACACCTTTATAAGCTATTACTTCTACAGGCGAACCGAGCAAAACGATCGGCAGAAATTCAACAGTCTGGTTAATCAATATTTCCGCTGCATGAGAACGCGAGCCTGAAAGCCAATCAACTTTTTTGGGAGAGTGATGTGCTTCATGAAGCCGCCATAAATATTTATTTTTATGCTGCCAGCGATGCATCCAATAAATATATAAATCATGTGTTATCGTAAAAAAGATTAACTGTAACCAAATAGGAACTTCGGAGAATAGTTTTAATCGACTTATCCCAGTAGTATTATCAATAAATGAAATGATCCCGGAGAAAATTATTATACCCAGTATATAACTTTGTGCAATTGTATAGAGTGCGAGATCATTAAAAAATCCCTCTCTAATAATTTTTTGCCCTTTATTATATGGGAAGATGCGCTCCAAAATTATATAAATAATTGCCGCAGAAATTATTATGATATAAGAAAATTTTTCTGCAAAAGAAATATTACTGAAATAATTAAGAATATTATTGAAGAAGGATTCCATAATTATACCGGTTCAGATTTTATTCTTCTAAGTTTTTTAATACTTCCTAATTCGCTATCATAAACTTTCTTGATTCCATCTCCGAGGGATTTCTCTATATCACGAATGTCCTTAACTAGTCGAGACATACCTTGCACTTCCACAGAGGCAGCTTGATCCGTTCCCCACATCGCTCTATCAAGAGTTATGTGGCGTTCAATAAATGTAGCACCAAGTACTACGGCAGCTAATGAAGGAGCTAATCCCGTTTCGTGTCCCGAATATCCGATAGGAATATGAGGATATTTTTCTTTGTAACTTTTTATTACGTTTAAATTAAGCTCTTCTAATTTGCATGGATACGTGGAAGTAGATTGAGCAATTAGTATTGGATATTCACCCAAGATATCTAATGCAGCATCCAATTCTTCAAGAGTTGACATACCGGTAGAAATCATAATCGGTTTGCCAGTTTTTTTTATTGCTTCGAGCAATGTGAAATCGGTGAGTGAAGCGGATGCAGCTTTATAAATTTGAGGACTGAATTGCTCTAGGAAATGAACTGCTTCTTCATCCCAGGGAGATGCAAACCAATCAATTCCTTTTTCATAACAGTAACGGTCAATTTCTAAATAATCTTCAAAAGATAATTCCACTTTATGTCGGTATTCGAGATAGGTTATTCTGCCCCAAGGAGTATCACGTTCAATATTCCATTGATCTTTGGGAACACAAAGCTCCGGCGTCCTTTTCTGAAATTTCACTGCATTGCATCCTGCTGCAATAGCTCCATCAATTATTTTTTTTGCAATTTCAAGAGAGCCATTATGATTAATACCAATTTCGGCAAT
Source organism: uncultured bacterium (assembly GCA_937936675.1). Taxonomy (GTDB): domain Bacteria; phylum Bacteroidota; class Ignavibacteria; order Ignavibacteriales; family Melioribacteraceae; genus BRH-c32. Next base: position 5,113 of record CALDDL010000300.1, on the reverse strand, counting down.
AATATATACCGGCTGATCATCACCTATAAATTTATTGCCAACTTTTACTTTCGCCATAATCATCCTCCACTCTATTTTAATTTTGCTTCAATTATAAACTCTGCAAAATCTCTAAAAGCACCGAAACCGCCTCGATTTTCTGTAATATAATCAGCTACTTTTAATGCGAACTTAGTAGCATCAATAGGACAGGCAGCTAATCCCACTGTTTTCATTACTTCAACGTCAATCGTATCATCACCAATAAAAGCAATCTCCTCGGCTTTCAATTTCTTTTTCTTCATTATCTCTGCTAATACTTTCGGTTTATCTTGGATGCCGAGATGAATCTCTTTCATTTTTAATTTCTTTGCTCTGGCTTTTACTGGTCCGGTATTTTCGCCCGACACAATTCCTGTTTCCACATCAACAAGATTTAATAATCTTTTTACTCCCATTCCATCGCGAATTGAAAACCGTTTCAGTTCTTCGCCATCTTTTCCATAATAAACGCCATTATCGGTAAGGACACCATCGCAATCAGTTAATACCAATTTAATTTTTTTCGCTCTTTTAATCAGTTCGCTTTTAGATAATTTTTTCCTTTTTTCCATAGATTCCTTTTTTACCAGCTAGTCCAGCCGCCATCTACCACCAGATTAGCCCCTGTCATATATGCCGATGCTTCGCTTGCTAAAAATATTAATGCTCCTTTATAGTCAGTTGGTCTTGCCATTCTTCCGAGTGGAGTTTTCTTAGAATATTTTTCCACAAAAAATTCGTCCTGCATATTTTCTACACCGCCGGGAGAAAGTGTATTAACTCTTACGCCATCTTTGCCCCAATAAGATGCAAGATAACGAGAGAACATAATTACTGCGCCCTTAGTAGCTGAATATGCAGGCGGCTTAAAGAATTTTTGATTTCCACTGTCGTCAATATAAAGTGATTGATCGGGGGCAGTAATTCCATAAGTAGAACCAATATTAATAATACTGCCCGATTTCTGATCTGCCATACACTTACCTAGAATTTGAGAACATAAAAATACTCCGGTTAAATTAACGTCAATAGATTTTTGCCAAAGCTCCAAAGGGTAATTTTCAAATTTAGATTGTTCTAATGCGGCTTGGGGACTTTCGAACATATCATTTATTGCGGCATTATTTACGAGAATATCGATATGACCAAATTCTTTTATAATTGTATCTCTCATTTTTTTAATTGATTCAGGGTCTGTAACGTTAAGCCCCACACCGATTGCCTTTGTTTCGAACATCGAAGCAAAATCTCGGCAGTTATTTTTATTTACATCAGCTACCACAACATTTGCTCCGGCTTCGGATAAAGCTGCACAATGATGCTTCCCAATTAATCCCAATGCACCTGTTACGATTGCTGTTTTACCTTCTAAAGAAAATAGATTCATATTATTTTTTTACCGGTTTCATATTAAAGTTATCTGTCTTTCTAAATACAGGTTGAACCGGTTCACCTTTCAATAATTCTTTAATGTTATTTTGTTCTACTGTTTTTTTTAGAATGGGAAGTACTGCTTCATAGACAGAAAGAGTATAATTAATATCTTCATTTTTATGAGAATAAGACATATTATGGAACCCACTCCATAAGACGCCACGTTTAATCATCTCCTGCTGCACGAGTGATTTTTGAAGAAGCGGATCGCCCGCTTTTTCATCAAACGTAATTAATGATCTCCAATTATATCCCGTTGCTTTAGTGTAAGTCATTCCTAATTTGGATGCAATTTCATTGTAACCATTTTTTAGAATAGCACCTTTTTCGTTTAGATAGTCAGGCACATTTTTGTCTTTTAATTCTTGAATAGTTGCCTTAGCTGCTGCGAGCGAAAGAGCTTCGCCTCCGAAAGTTGTAAAAAAGAAGATGTCGTTTTCTATTAGATCCATTATCTTTCTTTTTCCTGTAAGTACCGATATCGGCATTCCATTTGCGATTGCTTTTGAATATGTTGCCAAGTCGGGAGTGATACCAAAATATTCCTGCGCACCTCCGAGAGCCATTCTAAATCCTGTCCACATTTCATCGAATATCAATACTATATTTTTCTTTTCACAAAGTTCAGCAATTTTATGCAAAAATTTATCCTTCGGTTCAGCGAATACAACGGGTTCTAATATTATTGCTGCCGTATCATCATCGATTGAATTAAGTACGCTATCGAAATCGTTATAATTAAAGGTAAACGAGATTGCCTGAACGGCTTCAGGGATGCCGGCGTTTTTCGCAGTAACTGCTACATACCAATCATGCCAGCCATGATAACCGCAGCAAAGAACCTTATTCTTTCCAGTATAAGCACGAGCTAGTCTAATCGCCGCACTTGTAACGTCAGCCCCTGTTTTGCTATAACGAACCGCTTCGGCATTAGGAATTATTTCTTTTATCATCTCTGCTACTTCTACTTCTAAAGGATGCATCAACGAGAATGTAATACCATCTTCTAATTGCTCTTTTATTGCATCGTCCACTTTATCATAAGCATATCCTAACGAAATGGGACCGATTCCCATATTATAATCGATATATTCGTTCCCGTCCACATCCCATACATGAACTCCTTTACCTTTAACGAGATACTTTGGCGATACTCCATTTACGTATTGGGTTGGTCCTTTTGCTAAAGTCATAGACCATGCGGGGATTAATCCCGTTGCTCTTTTGTAAAGCTCATTCGATTTTTCGATTACAGGGTAATCGTTATTAAGACTAATTTTATTTGCCATTTTTGCCGCTCAAATTTATTTTTTGTTTGTATTCGTCAATATTGTTCAATTCATCTAAATGATTTTCATACCAATATTTCCCCGCAAACTTGGAATTGATTTGCATTAGCTCGGGTTTATTATTGAGTAAATTCAAAATATCCTCCAGACTGAACTTAGGATTAGAAGGAAATAATTCATCATATACTCTTTTGATAAAGAAGAAATCTTCGGGATAATCGATTGTCCAACGATGTGAAGAAGAATAATCCAATCCGCTATCCCACGCAACATTCGCATTTCGGAAGATATCCTTATTCTCCCAAAAATAGGGAGTAGTATGTTCTCTTTCAAGACTGCGTTTAGCTTCTTTCCACCCCTTTTCAAGTGCATTCATTGATATAATTTCTACATCATTGCCATCGGGATAAGTTGCAGGATGAAGATTGCTTACGTAATCATATTTATCATGGTTTTCCAAATAAAATGAAAATATTTTGTCGATTATCCGATAGTCAATTAAAGGGCAATCGGATGGTATTTTTGCAATTGCATCAGCATGATATAATATCCCTGCTCGGTAGTGGCGGTCGAGCAAATCAGTTAAGCTTCCTCTAAAACACTCAATTTTCATCATAGAACAAAGTTCTTCTATCGGGTCATCGTCAATATTAGAAGATGTGGCAACTACTATCTGTTCAACAAGTGTAGAATTCTTTACACGTTCATACATTCTATAAAGCATTGGTTTGCCGACTATAGGCAACAAGACCTTACCCGGTAGGCGTGTCGAAGAAGTTCTTGCTTGAATTATAGTTACTATTTTTGGTTTAGACATTTACTGTCTCTGATAAATTCTGGAATTCGTTAATATTTATTGGATATGATTTTGGATGTTCTAATAAATGAAGTGCTATTTTTGCAATTCTCTCGGCTGAAGTACCATTGTTTTGTATAGGTGTTAATCTCTTCAATTCTTCTATATCGAAATAAGAGTGGACTACCTTTCCAAGACTAATACCCACATAAGAGACTGATGAATATTTTGTTATAAGTATATCGCAATTTGCTATCATTTCGTTTATATCACCCGAAGTATAGACTAAAGCATCGGGGGCATATTTATTAATTTCTTTTGTAGCTTTCTTAAAATTTTCGTTGGGATGAAGTTTGAAAATTAGCTGCTTCCCATTTGCTATTTTGACGCAGTCGAGGATAAATTTCTTTCTGTTTTCATATTTGAAAGTTTCTCTGGAATCTGAGGTGGCAACTAAAACAAAATTTTTCATCGGGAAATTATTATTAAGGTATGTTTTAAGGTTATCAAAATTAGGGATACCTGTTACGACTATCTTTTCGGGTTTCACTCCTTTTCGGATGAATAATTCTTTATATCCCTCAGACGCAACGCATAAAATATCATACAAATCAGATAATCCTGTAACTGAAGTACTTGCCATCCAGCGTGGCAGTCCAAGATGCTTAACTAAGTGAAACATAAAATTCTCAGGATCAGTCATCCCTTCTTGAACCAAGATTATTCTTTTGTCTAGGATATTTTTGGGAATTATAAGATCAGAGCCCGTAAAGACTAAGTCGTAATTATTTTCCTTACCCTGGTAATCGATTTTTAGATTGTTGCTATTTAGATAGTTTTCGGTGGACTTTTTAAATTCACCGCCGAGGATTGAAAAATCGAGAACACCTCGCTTCGCAAAAAAATCGATATAACCATCCCCATAGTAAGGAGAGAAATAGGAATCGCAGTCCTCCATTTTCAATGATATCTGATGCATCATCGAAGTTTGATTAACCGATCCGCCTATAAAAAGAATTTTTTTGCCCATATCCTTTTAAAATTAATTCTTTACAAAGATAAACCATTCTAAAGAGATATTCACGATTTTTGTAATTTAGAAAAACCTCTTATCTCTTATTTCTCATAAATAAGTATTTTTTCCAATTATGAAAATTTTTGAGAGAAGTAATGATAATAGCATTCAATTTTCAGCTAAAATAGAAAGAAAAAGGAGATATTAAAGTCGTAATTTCGGCATAATTTTTGCGAATATGTGAAGTCTTTTCATTAACCTTGAGATCATTGCAATGAAAAAAACTTTCAAAGGTGGAATTCATCCACACGAAATGAAAGCACTCACAGAAAATAAAGCATTTGAAAAAATGCCAGCTTCGAAACAGGTAGTACTTCCACTTTCACAACATCTTGGTAAATCAGCCGCTCCGTTAGTGAAAAAAGGTTCAGTTGTAAAAAAAGGAGAATTGGTTGCTAATGGTGATGGATTTATATCTGCACCGGTACATTCACCAGTATCGGGAGTGGTATCTAAAATAAGTCAAAATCCGAATCTTAGCGGAATATATAAAGATGC
>CALDDL010000299.1 GCA_937936675.1 uncultured bacterium | reverse complement strand
TTATCATAAACTGCTGATGAATAAACATCTACTTTGTTTTTACATTCGATTTCGGAACGAGTAACACGTAAAAAGGAAAGAGGATTTCCTTTTGCTAAATCTGCCGCTTCATCTTTGTTCAATACATCATAAGGCACGCTAGCTACAAGGCGCACCACTTCCGGAGCCGGTCTGACTGCTCTAAAAGGTCTAATTACAGCCATTATTCACCTATAATTGTTTTTAATAGTTATAAGTAAAATAGGGTTTTAATATCTGAATGTAAAATTTAGGAGAGCCCATTTAGTACGATTTTAATAAAAAAGCCGCCCAAAAAATTGATTTTGGACGGCTTTATTATCATCAGCCATTTTGAATTTTTAAGTCATTTTAAAGCAATTTTTGTTACTCTATCAATGAAATCATAGTAGAAATTTCTTCTACCATTGCATCAGGGTCTCCGTTATATCCAACACTTTTGAAACGGATATTACCATTCTTATCAATAATAAATTTAGTAGGAATTCCGGATACTTTATATGAAGTAATTACACTATTATCTAAATCCATTAACACTTGGAACGGATATTTATTTTTAGCGATAAAATCTTTTGCATTCTGAATCTTATCTTCTACTCTTTCCCACGTATTAACAAATAGGAATTTCACTTTATCGTTACCGGAAAATTTTTCTACGGCTTTTTGCATAGCAGGGAATGAGGCAAGACACGGTCCGCACCATGTAGCCCAAAAATCTACAATAACAGTTTTTCCTTTTAATGAAGTAAGAGAAACCTCATTTCCATCTAAGTCCTTCAAAGTAAATAAAGGAGCAGGATCGTTCAATAATTTATCCTTTAATTCATCTCTCATCTTTTTATTTGCTATCTCTTTTAATGAAGAATAGTAGGAATCGAATTTATCGGTCGAACCGCCTGTTTTTGAAAATGCTTGTGAAAGCAAGTCTTTCATTGCGGGTGTACTATGACCATCCTTAATATATTTTTCAAGTGATTCTTTAGCTTTATCGAATTTGTTTAATTCGACCAATAATTTCACATAAGCTTCATTTACTTCTGGGTCTTCTTCTTTATTTAAAGTTACGGCTTCATTGAAAGCTTTTAATGCCTCTTCGTTTTTACCAAGCTTTTCATATAGCTCGCCTTGAGTACTTAGTAGAAGGGCAGTTGTGTAATCATTATT
>CALDDL010000298.1 GCA_937936675.1 uncultured bacterium | reverse complement strand
AGTCCTATTCTGATATTCTAAAATAAAGATTTTAATAGAAATTATGCAAAAAAAGGGAATTATATTGTTTTATCATTTTAAAAAAATTTATTATGTTCATAAATGGTTTATATTCTTTAAAAATATAAAGGTGTAATAAATGGCAAAAACCCGCACACCCAAGACGTTTATTATCGATACAAACGTCATGCTTCATGACCCTACCTGCATTAATCAATTTCAAGAAAATGATATCGTAATTCCATTGGCGGCAATTGAAGAACTTGATCATTTTAAACGAGGTAGCCAAGTAATTAATTTGAATGCAAGGCAATTTGCTCGCACTTTAGATTCACTTACGGGTAATGCGATATTTAATGGTGGTGTTTCTCTCGGTAAAGGTAAAGGGAAAGTGAAGATCGCTATCTTCAAAGGTATTTCTAAAGAGATTCAAAATGTATTTAAAGAAGATAACGTTGATCACCGAATTCTTAGCGCAGCTTACGATCTATATACTAAATCTAAAGGCAAGTCCCCCGTAATACTTGTTACAAAGGATGTTAATCTCAGGATGAAGGCGAAAGCACTTGGCATTCCTGCTGAAGATTACACCACCGATAGAGTTGTCAATGCTGATGAGCTATATAGCGGTAAAGATTTTGTAGAAAATTTTGATGATACTACTTTGCAGCATTTTTATGCGCCTCCCTATGAAGTTCCTGCTAAAGGAATAATGAAAAAGATTAAAAAAGAATTTGTGCCAAATAAATATTTTATAATGCGTAATTCAAATCGTTCGGTACTTTCTGTTCTCGATAGCGAAATGGAAAATTTTAGGAAGATCGATAAGCAGACGGTTTATGGAATTAAACCACGAAATGCCGAGCAGACCTTCGCTATCGATGCACTAATAAATAACGATATACCATTAGTTACTCTTACGGGTAAAGCGGGAACGGGAAAAACATTACTTGCCTTAGCCTCAGCTTTGGCGGTAAGGAAAAGTTACAGGCAGATTTATATCGCTCGTCCCGTAGTCCCATTAAGCAATAAAGATATAGGATTCTTACCCGGGGATGTGGAGAGTAAACTTGCTCCATATATGCAGCCACTTTGGGATAATCTAAAAGTTATTCAAGATCAATTCCCCGAAACCGATAAAAATCATCAGGCAATAAATAGCATGATTAAAGAAGATAAGCTCGTTATCGAACCGCTAAGTTATATAAGGGGAAGAAGTCTCCAAAGAATATATTTTATTGTAGATGAAGCGCAAAATCTTACACCGCACGAAATTAAAACAATTATTACGCGTGCCGGTGAAGGAGCTAAATTAGTACTAACAGGCGATATTTATCAAATAGATCATCCATACTTGGACGCAGAATCTAATGGGCTCTCTTATTTAATTGATCATTTTAAAGGGCAAAAATTATATGCCCATATTAACCTCGAAAAAGGTGAACGTTCTGAATTAGCAGAACTTGCAAGCAATCTATTATAGTAAAAATAAAAAAATGAAAAAATTCCTTTTTAAACCGTTTGAAGAGATGACACGTGAGGATTACCAAATTATTGGTTTTAAGTCCGGTCTCGAGATTCATCAACAATTATTAACCGATAAAAAATTATTTTGCAGATGCCCCGCCGGAAAATATTCTGAAGTTTATGATGCAGAAATTATTAGGCACATGAGACCAACACTTTCGGAGCTAGGTGAATATGATGGCACTGCACTCATGGAGTTTAAAACTAAAAAAGATATTACCTACAGAATCAAAAGAGAAACCGTCTGCACTTATGAGATGGATGATACTCCGCCATTCTTAATCAATGAAGAAGCTCTTGATATCGCTCTTACCATCGGACTATTGATGAACTGTGCAATAGTAGATGAACTGCATATTGCACGGAAACAATATCTGGATGGTAGTATTCCGACCGGATTCCAAAGGACTGCAATTTTTGGTCTCAATGGAGAAATACCTTTCAAAGACAGGGCTATATCGATAACTCAGATGTCAATTGAAGAGGATTCCTGCCGTGAAGTTTCCGATCAAGGACATTCGAGAATTTATTTGACCGATCGCCTAGGTATGCCATTAATTGAAACAGTAACAGGACCAGATATGCAAACACCTCAGGAAGTGGCGGAAGTTGCACATATATGCAGTCGTCTGGTTAGAAGCACTCAATTAGTAAGACGCGGAAGCGGTGCTGCTCGTGAGGACGTAAACGTGAGTGTAGAAGGAGGAACAAGAATTGAAATCAAAGGCGTCCCGAAAATCGGTAGAATACCTCTCCTTACATATAATGAAGCTATGAGGCAATGGAATCTTTTACGTCTGCGCGATGAATTGAATAAAAGAGGAATTACTAAAGAAACATTCACCTCAAAATCAGAAGATATCACGAAAGTTATTAAAAAAACAGATTACCTGCCCTTGCGAAATGCAATTGATGAAGGCAGCGTAATAAAATGCGTCGTGTTAAATGGTTATGCGGGATTGCTTCATTGGCAGACACAAACAGATACCTATTTTTCTCGTGAGATTTCGGATCGTGTAAGAGTAATAGCCTGCTTAACAAAAATTCCGAATATTATTCATTCCGATAGTAAGGGAGATAATATCTCTTCAGCCGAATGGAGTAACATTAAGAAATATGTGAATGCAACAGATAATGATTCTCTTGTATTGGTATGGGGGAACGAGCAAGATACCGAAACCGCAGTTAAAGAAATAAATATTAGAGCAAGGGAAGCAACCATTGGAGTGCCCTCGGAAACGAGACAAGCTCTTAGGGATGGAACAAATGGTTTTGAACGAATCCTCCCGGGAGCTGATAGAATGTATCCCGATACTGATCTTCCGCCCACTCAAATAAAAAGAGAAAAATTAGAAAAATTAAGCAAAAATATTCCCGAAAGATATTGGGATAGAGAAGAGTGGTATTACTCGCTCGGAATTCCGAAAGACGTTATCCCCGATCTCGCTATATCTAAATTTGCAGAACTATTTAAGTATCTTGTAGTGGAACTAAATATTAATCCCACTCTTGCCGCTGTTACATTAATACAATTCCCGAAGCGATTAAAAAAGAAAAATTTGGATTTAAGTCTCATGGATGAAAAGATGATTCTTAGGATATTTAAGACATATCGAGAGGGAATATTGCCGAAGGATTCAATCCTAACAGCATTGGAATTATCTATTAAAAAAGGGAAATATTATCCCGAAATGCTACCGAGACCCGCAACAATTAAAGAAGCAAAGATGCTTATAGAAGAATGCAGTACGGAATTAAGTCTAGTTAAATTAAGAGACTTTAAGAATGCTAAGAAGATTATAATGAGCCAAGTAATGGAAAAACTACGTATGAAAATTGATGCAGCAATAGTTTATAATTACGTTAATAAAATAGAGGTATAAATGAGACCGGGTAGAATAATAATTCTTCTGCTAATTTTGGGGTTAACTGGCATCCAATTTATCGAAGTTGAAAGAACAAATCCACCTGTAACCGCAGAGATTAGAGCCCCATCGGACATAATGGAAATCCTTAAAAAGTCATGCTATGACTGCCACTCAAATGAAACCGTTTGGCCTTGGTATAGTAAAGTTGCACCTGTTTCTTGGCTTGTAGAGGATGATGTAACCGAAGGGAGGAAGCATCTTAATTTTTCAACCTTTGAATCCTTGGATACAAGTGTAAAATTAAAGAAAAAAGATGAAATTTTAGAAGAAGTGCAAAATGGCGAAATGCCTCTTGATATATATACATTGATCCATCCCAATGCAAATCTTGAACTATTACAGATAGCAAAAATAGAAAAATGGGTTACGGGTAAATCTAGAATGACAAATTGATATAGAATTAGATAAATATTTAATGATTTCGTAAATTAGGAGTACGTATCTAAATAAAAATGTCAATTTATTTGAAAGTTTAAAGAAAAAGAGAGGAAAGGAAAGAAAATGGCTGAAACAAAGAAATATAGTCACTCGGAACTTGATGAAACTGAAATACGAGAATGGCTTGAATCACTAGAATATGTACTTCAATCAGGTGGACCAGAAAAGGTAAAAGCATTGCTTCATGACCTCGATATGTATGCGCATGAAGCAGGAGTAGAATTACCTTTCACTGCGAACACACCTTATATCAATACTATTACAAAAGAGAAACAGTCTCCATTCCCGGGCGGCAGAGAAATAGAAAGAAGAATTAAAAGCTTAATCCGCTGGAATGCTATGGCTATGGTCGTAAGGGCTAATAAAGAAGAACCGGGTATAGGGGGACATATATCTACTTATGCTTCAGCAGCTACTTTATATGAAATTGGGTTTAACCATTTCTTTAAAGGTAAAGACGATAACCGAGACGGCGATATTATCTATTTTCAGGGACATGCTTCTCCGGGTATTTATGCACGCGCATTCTTAGAAGGACGCATTTCGAAAGAATTATTAGAAAACTTTAGACGCGAACTAAAACCGGGCGGCGGGCTATCATCATATCCACATCCATGGTTGATGCCCGAGTTTTGGGAATTCCCAACGGTATCTATGGGTCTCGGTCCACTTATGTCAATCTATCATGCACGTTTCAATCGTTATTTGGAAGATAGAGGATTAAAGAAACCTAGTGATCAGAAAGTATATGCTTTTCTTGGAGATGGCGAAACAGATGAACCGGAAACACTCGGAGCTATTTCGCTTGCAGCCCGTGAGAAATTAGATAATCTCATTTTTGTTATTAATTGCAATCTTCAACGTCTCGATGGTCCTGTAAGAGGAAATGGAAATATTATTCAGGAATTAGAGAGAAATTTCAGAGGCAACGGCTGGAACGTAATTAAAGTAATTTGGGGCAGCGATTGGGATTCTCTTCTTGATGCCGATAAATCGGGTCTTTTAGTAAGAAGAATGAATGAAATGATTGATGGTGAATCTCAAAATCATATCGTTAAAGATGGTAAATATATACGTGAAAGCTTTTTTGGAAAATATCCCGAACTTTTAGAATTAGTTAAAGATTATTCGGATGAACAATTAGAAAAGATGAAACGAGGCGGACATGATCCTATTAAAGTATTCGCTGCTTATAAAGCTGCTATCGAACATAAAGGACAGCCGACCGTAATTCTTGCTAAGACAGTTAAAGGTTATGGACTTGGCGAAGCAGGCGAAGGAAAGAACGTTACTCATCAGCAGAAAAAATTGAATGACGAAGAATT
>CALDDL010000297.1 GCA_937936675.1 uncultured bacterium | reverse complement strand
AAACAAATTGAACGGTGAGAATAAATAATAACAAAGCAGAAATTTTCTTAATCATTTTGGGAGGTCCTTAAAAAAGTTATGAACTTAATTACAAGTAAAAATATTGTATTAAAAAACTATTTACAAGAAATTAAAAGACATAATATCTCATTATTTAATAATTTCAATTCTTAGTTTTATTTTTTATTTTGAATAATTGAGCAATACCTAATAGTCATAAACATTTTAATACAATTTGTGAGGGTAATTATGGCATTATATTCATTTGTTATGGAATCGTGTATGGCAGAAGCAACAAAACACGGATATTCTGAAGCTATAAAAAATGTTCAAAAAAAAATCGAGGTTGATCAAAATCTAGGTATATTCCAAAAGTGGCCCAAACCTTATATCACAAAAAAAATTGCGCAAACGAGACTTATTGGTGTTACTGTGGAAGTTGGTGAAGATATAATTGTCTGTCTAATTAAGTTCTTATTAAGAAGTAACAATGCTTATAACATTTTCATAAGGGATACCCATCATTTTGATGATTATATACCCTCAAAAGATATATTAGAGAAATACTTAAAAGAAAGAAAGAAAGAAGGTATTTCAGTAATACCGGAAATGAATGAGTACGAAAATCGTTTTCTTTATAATTGTCATCAAGGATATTTTGAGAATGAGGATAGTTTAAAAGATATTTTCATTTTAGAAACAGAAGAGTGGGTTATTGAAATTTCCAATAAAAAATTTGAGGATTATAAAATCCAAATCCATCAAATTGTTTTGAGTATTTTAGAAGGAATTACAAATAATGATGGGAAAGATGAGTTAATTGTTTTAGAAAAATATGATGATAATGCTACGGGATTAAGTGTAGTATATACATTTTCTGCAACCCATAATCTCTTAGTATTAATTTCTCCATTTAAAAATAATTCTAGTGAAAAACAAAAAATAAAAGAAAGATATTCAATAATCTTTAATGATGAAAAAGAAAGAGAACAAATTTTAACTATAGCTAAAAAATCGTACCCATCTTTAATTTTATACGATGAAGAATGTTGGTTAGTGATTCAAAAAAATGGTGAAGGAAATCTTTCATTATCAAAAGAAGAAGGAGAAATTCTAAATTCAATAAGATGCGGAACCACTAGTGAAACAAATATAAAAAAATATCCTTTATTTATTAATGGACGCGCTGGCAGTGGAAAATCTACTATACTTTATTATTTGTTTTCAGATATCTTACATTATTATATAGAAAATAATTTAATTAGTCATTTAAAGAATCCTATTTTCCTAACATACAGCCCATCGCTTTTAACAATAGCAAAGGAATCAACAAAAAAAATATTATTTGCCAATGCTCATAAACTATTAAAAGGTGGTACTAAACAAGGTCCTATATACGACCAAATAATTAATAACAGTTTTCAAACTTTTAATAACTTTTTATTATCAATCCTTCCGGAACAGAAAGCAAGTGAATTTAAAGTTGGATTGTTTGTAGATTTTATAAAATTCAGAGAACTGTGGATAAAAGAAATAAAAAAACATCCTGATGCCAATGTAAGAAATTTGACTCCGGAGTTAGCCTGGTATGTAATTCGAACTTATATAAAGGGTATGTCATTTTCTATCGAGGATATTTGTGATAAAGATTATTTTGCGAATGAACTTCCACATGAATTAAAAACTATCTCTTCAGAAACATTTAATTTGATTTATGATAAAATATGGGATGGGTGGTTTAAACCTTTATGTAAACAACATGGATATTGGGATATACAAGATATAGTCCAGCACATACTAAATTCAGATATCGATTTATATAACTATCCCGCAGTATTTTGCGACGAAGCTCAAGATTTTACTAAAATTGAGCTTGCTTTTTTGTTTCGCTTAAATTTATACTCAAAGCGAAAAATAATAAATAGTGATTTGATGTTTATTCCATTTGCTTTTGCCGGAGATCCAATGCAAACATTAAATCCTACCGGATTTGATTGGTCTGCAGTTCAAGCTAATTTTCATAATGAAATTGTAACATCTCTAGAGAGAACAAAAAAAATTAAATTACAATTTAATTTTCATGAATTAGCTCTTAATTATAGGTCATCGAAAAGTGTGGTGAATTTTTGTAATCTAATACAATTGGTTAGAGCCGTTACTCTTAGAGTAAAAGGAGTTGCTCCACAAAAGTCATGGTTGAATGTAAATTCTCCTGCCCCTGATTTTTTTAATTATAATAATCCAATAGTTGAAGAAGAATTAAAAAAACAAAATGATTTAGTAATAATTATAAATGGGAATAACGAGTCGGATGCTCAAAGTGAACCTTTTTTGAAAAAGGCTGAATCTACAAAGGAAAATAAAAGTAACGTAATTTTAACTCCACTCTCGGCCAAGGGATTAGAATTCGATAGGGTAGTAGTATTTAAATTTGGACATGAATTTTATAATGATACTAATCTAGATAAAGAACTATTTAAAAAATTACTCAAAGGAGAAGAATTTATTGAAGTGGATAAAGAGAAATTGATTCCGTTTCAATTCTTTTTCAATAAACTATATGTAGCAGTGAGCCGTGCTAAGAAAAGACTTTTTATAATTGATACCACTAATGGTGTAAAAAACTTCTGGAGTTACATTATTGAAAATACAGATGAACATATTTTAAAATATATGGATATTGAAAAGGTAGAATGGAGTGAAAAGGATATATGTATTTACGAAGAAGGATTAGAAGCAAATTGGGAAAAAGATAAAAACGACCCTAAAGAGATGGCTGAGAAATTTTTTAATCAAGGAAAATCAGAAAAAAATCCTAAGTGGCTAATTTATTCTGCTCAATATTATGATTCTTTAGGTGAAAAAAATCAAGGAAATCTAGCGAGAGCAATGGCATTTGAATATGAAGAAAAATACGATCAAGCTGCAAAAAAATATATTGAAATAGCAAAATATTTTGAAGCGTTTGAATGTTATTGGAAAGCAAAAAATTTTGACGAAATGGAAAATTTAACTAAAAATGATAATACGTTAAAGAATAGAGAAAAATATTTCGGCGTAAAATTTATGAAGGAAAATAACAATTTAGAATGTTGCTCAGCTATGGTTGAAATGCTTGATGATCTTTATTCTGAGGATTTACATAAGGAATTGATGGATAGTATAAATGCTGACGAAATATGGGGTGAAATTTTTGAGAAATTCAATTCAAGAATTTCCGAGTTTGGTTCAGAACCTTCGACTCTAATGAAAACTTGGATAAATATTTCTTCTAACATAAAAAGTCTTCAAAGAAAGGGATTAAAAATAATTTCTGACGATGCTTCTGCACTTATTCATTTTAAAGCAGAAAATTACATTGATTGTTGTTATTATTATGAAAAATTGGCAAATACAAATAATCCAAATTATTATTTATCCAAATCAAAAATTTCTGCTTATCCGGATAGTATAATATGGTTAGATAGATTAGGGGATAATAAGAAGATTATTTATGAATATAATGAGAAAGGCAAATCGAATAATATTAATACAGAAATACAAAAGATTATTATTAATTCTCATAAGAAAGAGGGAGATCACTCGAAAGTTGTATCTCTATCTGAATCTTTTGAACCTTTTGAATTTTTAAATGATATTAATACTACTAATAATTTAATTCATTCGTATTGTGCCATAGGGGCTTTTGATGCTGGGTTAGATTTTCTTTGCCGCCATTGTTCAGAAGATATATTACAAAATGTACTAATTACAAATAATTCTACTGACAAAAATGTACTTAAATTTTTATATGCAACTTATATTACAAAATTAATAAAAGAAGAAAAATTTGAATGGGCTATAAATATAATTTCGGGGTCTTCAGATATTAAAGAATACCCGCAAATTGATGATAAATTATCAGAATTTTTAAATAAGACATTTACAATTGGATGCGCTGATTCAGAGGCTTTATATAGAAACAATGAAAAACTGAACAAAGCTGTTTCAGATCACTTAAGAAGATTATATCTAACCAAACCTTATGAAAAAAATAATTATTTTAGTATTGAGTTAATTGGAGCTGCATTTGAGAAATCTAATACAATTATAGATTGTATTGAGTATTACGAAAATATTGTGTCTGGGAAAATTCAATGTAATGAGGCAGAAATTGATTTTGCAAAAGAGCGTTGGCTAAAAGTTAAAAACAAATATTTAGAATATTCAGAGAATAAAAATAAACCTGAAATGACAGATGTAAAAATAAATATTGAGCAAAAACTAAAGGATTGGAATTTAACTTACATCATTTCAGTGGATCAAATTCCTCAATTTCCTCCATTAGATGAAATATTTTATTTCCGTGAAACACAAAGACATAAAGACCCTCCTGCCACTTATTCTAATGAAAATTCAAATAAATCAGGAGTTAGATTGTCAATTTTAATTGATGAAGGTACAAAACATAAGATTAGAATTGAATATTTAGATACTAACAAAAGAATAAAATTTACTAATATAGAATCTGACGAGAGAATTTCGTTAATAGATCACTGCAAATTAAGAGGTGAAATTGATATAAATCAGACAAAAAAATTTGATAGAAGGATAGTTTGGCACATCCCTGATTGGGAAATTTGGATTAAAATTTATAAAAGTGAATATGGTACTGAAACCTTAACAATAAGTACGAAAGATGAAAATAATCAAATTCTCCAAATCCCACTTATAAAAAACAAAAAATAAGATTCTCCTTACTACTAACTAAAACTCTCCCTTCAAGGAGAGTTTTTTTAGGTTTTTATCAATTTGATAAAGTTTTATTAGAAGTATAATCTTAATTAAATCACCTCCCCCTCTCGCAAAGAGATATTTCACTATTAAAGACAATATTCGGGATTTTTATTTGGATTAATCCTCAATAGGGATTTTGTTATTTTTGGCTTAATTTTTGACTATATACAAAGTGTTATTAATAACTAGTTGGATGAAAATGAAATTAAGATTACTAATGTGTGCTTTTTTTGTATCGATTATTATAAATGGTCAACAGAGAATAGATTTTAATGGTCAGCAAGTCTTTTTAAGCGGCAGTAACGTAGCGTGGGTAAATTTTGCAAGGGATATCGGACCCGGGAACACAAATATCGCAAAGTTTAAGACATATTTTAGCAATATTTCTAAATCGGGCGGAAATGCGATTCGCTTTTGGCTTCATACGACAGGGCAATCTACTCCGCAATTTGATGGCAATGGATTCGTAGTTGGTCCCGGAGAGGGGAGTATTGCGGACTTAAAAGCAATTATGGATGCCGCATGGGAAAATAATCTAGGTATGGTTCTCTCTCTATGGTCATTCGATATGATGCGTTCCTCGATTGGTTCGACCTATCTTGATAGAAACAGGAAAATGTTAAATGATACTGCTTATACGAATGCTTATATCAGAAATTCATTGATTCCGATGGTGCGCGCTCTTAA
>CALDDL010000296.1 GCA_937936675.1 uncultured bacterium | reverse complement strand
CTGAAGTACCCGTACCTGCCCATCTTAAATCACCTAATGCTTTTCCATCAGATGCAAGATTTTTGACCGGTGAGGCTGATAACAATGTAAAATCTCCATTTGTTGCATCTTTAAATAATGGATCTAAATTATATATTGTAGCTTCATCTACTGTTCCGGTTTGTTTAGCACCCGACCAAGAGCCGGCTTCTGCTAAAAATCCGGCAACAAAATTAGGTATTGCTACATTAAAAGTGTCCACATGCGAAATTGTTGAGCCTTTTCCTTGGAAGGTAATTACGTAATCCATTTTATCATTACCTTGGATTAAATTAGTAATTAAGAGATTTTTTATTACCATATTTTGAAGATCTCTTAACCAAAGTACTCTACGCTGGCTTGCATTAAAATTACAATGCTCGATTAATACCTGAGTATCAACATTTGTTGAATCTCCGTCACCCTCAATTTTAATGCTGCTTCCACGAATATTATTAAAAGTACAGTTCTTTACAGTCATCTTAGTAGCAAAAACCCCATCAACAGGAACAGGGGCTTTATGGGTATTGATAGACCTGATTGCTTCATCACCTGAATTCATAAAGGTAGTATTTTCGAATAATAGATCACCTACTCTTGCTCCGGTTGTTACGTCAAAAATATCGCCATCTGTACTTGTAGCCGGGTCTCCAAATTTGTAGATATTTCTTACTACGCAATCTTTTAGAGTGAAATTAGGTTTTTCATTTACTGCACCTGCTTTTGCATTCGCACTAAATACATGTTGGATTGAATCATATTTTGCATTCGCAGCATCATAACCATCGAAAATAACACCTTCGAACATTAGATCATGTTCGATTTTAATGAAAGGTAGTGCTTTACAACCTTTGATTAAAATAACAGGTTTATTAGTTAAACCGGCTTTAGCTCTAATAGTGAGAGGTGAATTTATAACAACAGGTGTAGTAGCATAAATTCCTCCGTCATCTACTAGTTCTATTACAGTTGCATTTCCTTGAAGTGCATAAGCTAAAGCGTTATTTAATCCATCAGATACTTTAACTTCTATAGTCTGTGCTTGCACGAAATAGCTGGAAAAAAGGATGATTGCCAAAATTGTAAATTTGTTGATTTTCATACCTACTCCATTTTATTTTTGATTTGTTGTGTGTTATTAAAAAGTATATGTGTAACCGAGCATTATATTTGTAAACTTTTCTGTTACGTAATTAGTATTACTGAAATATGAATCGTAGTATTTCATTACATTATATTCAAAAGCGAAATCAAATCTTCCGAAAAAGAAATCTAAACTTGCACCAACCGTATAGAATTTAGAATTAGGACCGCTCTCTTTTTCAGCCGAGCCATCAGGGATAAATAGTTTTGGTTCGTTTCTAAAACCTGCAAGAATTGAAAGATAATCCAGTACTTTATATTCCATACCGAGGCGTACAATTGTTTGATCTGCATATCTATTTAATGTAGAATCAGGTGAAGACATTTCAAATTCGGTTTTGCTATATGGTGTGTTTTCTAAATCGAAGGCTAAAATAAAATCATCAATCGGTTTGAAATTTATACCTACTGCAATTCCCAGCGGATATTTAGCTTTATCGGTTCCGGTCAATTGAATGGTTTGATTACCGCTTTTCTTTGCAATTACTTTTGTTAGATTGTATTCTCTTTCTAGTGTATAAGGTGTATTTAATTGAATTCCGATATTAATTCTATTTAAAGAGATTACAGTACCAAATGATAATTTAAGTGCACTGTATTTTGAAGTACCGGACTCTGTTGTATTTAGAGTATCATAAGAAAATTTAAAACTATTAGCACCACCGATTAAACTGAAATATCCAATTTTATTTAATCCGTGAAAATCATCTGATTCGCCATTAATAATATTAGCACTAACTCCAAGTTTTAAGAACGGGAATAGGTCGGCAGCAACACCAAAAGTAATCTGATTAAGGCTTCCGGTACGGATTCTTGAAAAATCGAACCAATTAAAATTGACTGTATCATCAGCAGCGGTTACTCTGCCTGCTAAACCGCCATAACCTGAAAAACCAATATGAGGATCGAGATAAGTATTATTACGATCATAGTCTAATATACTTTTTTTACTATAAGACGCTGCGGCAACTAAATCCGTTTCAAAAAGAGAAAAAGGAATTGCCAGAGCAACATTATTAAAAGCAAATTCATTTTTATCACGTTGCCAGTTCGCTGCTTCACTGCTATATGGATCTAATCCTAAAGTTGGGTCTGCAACTATATATGTCGGATCCTTAAAGAATGCATCATAATCCCATTTACCGTTATTTGCAGGATTAGGAACATATAATCCGGATAGATAAAAAGGGAGAGTAACAAACTGTCTATTAGAACGATAATCCTGATTTTCCCACCACTTCTTCTCATAATTATTAGCACCAAGAGTAATCTGAATATTCTTTAATCCGCTTAAACCGGCAGGATTTCCAAATATTGAATTTACATCATAAGTGCCCGCAACATGAGTACCTCCCATAGCCGCGGCTTTAATTCCGTAATTATTAAAACCATCCAAACCTTGAAAAGATAAATTATCGCCTCTATGCTGAGCTTGAATATAAGATGATACAAAAAGTATCATAACGATTGAAAAAAATATTTGATTGAATTTCATATTACCTTGAGTCATTTCATTGCTCCTTTTGCAAAGCATTCACTAATTAGTACTAAATCCAATTGTAAAACGATGTACATTTCCGAGATAATCTCCGTAATCATTAAAAGAATAATCAATACGGTAACTATTATATTTAACCCCAGCTCCTAAGGTCAGTCCTTCTTCATCAAAGTTAGCTTTATAACCTGCTCTAAGGAAGAACATCTCCTTGAAAGCATATTCTAATCCGAATTGATATTGCTGTGTGTAATCGCGTGGGTGAGAAAGGTCAAAAGCAAAAAGCATTCTTTGATCATTTACATCCATCAATAAAGAATTCTCTGGAGCTAATAGATTTGCAGAAATTCCTATCGTAAATGTTTGTGGAAGCGGGTAAGATTTATCAAAGAATTTTACTTCAGGTCCAAAATGACGGACTGAAGCTCCGATCTGAATGGAACGGAATCCGGTTTGGTAAAGCAATCCACCATCAAATATTATTGAAGATGCACTCTTTACTACTAAGTCTTCATAAGCATATTTGGCAGTTAAACCGAAAGCAAATTTATCGGTAAGTTTGCGTGAAAATGATAAACCAAAAACTTTAGAACCCGGAGATACTGTTTCTCCGGTAAGTCCCGGATTATAATTTCCATTTTCATCTCGATATAAATTGCTTACTCTCGTTACTTCGATAGAACCGATGTCATTCATAAGAGCTTGGACACCTATAACACCAATTCCATCAAGATTATATGCAGCCGAAAAAGAAAGATGACTTACATCAAGGAAATAATCTACATAAGAGAAAGAAGCATCGAAACCATCAATTTTACTTAATCCCGCAGGATTCCAAAAAACCGATTCAGAATTATCTGTTACCGATACGAATGCTTCTCCCATACCGGTGGCTCTTGCATCGGGAATTACTTTTAAGAATTGAAATGATGTCGTCCCAACTTTATCTATACCTATATTTTGACCATAAGTCATCGAAAACGTTAAAATCACGAAAGCTATTACCTGAATGAATGTTTTCTTCATGATATGTTACCTATTAATTATATTCTTATTTAACTATTATCAATTTACCGGTTGCTGTTTCACCCGTGGGTGAAGAAACTACATAGAAATAAATTCCTGATGCTATGTCTTGATCATTCCTCGTTACTTGAAACCATGCAGTAGAGAATGTAGGAGAATCATGTTCAATTGTTTGAACTAATTGCCCTGCATAGGAAAAAATTCTAATTGTACATTTTTCGGGAAGACCATAAAATCCAATAGCATTTTCCTGACCATTTCCTTCAAAACCGGACTTAGCAATAAATGGATTTGGAACGGCATATACTTTAGTAAGTTTTTCGGCATTACGAACATTTTTTACGTGTGCTGTTATGTTAGTTCTTCCGCTTTGGTTGCCTTTATCATCAACCGAAGTAACGCTATAGTATTTATTTTCGCCTAATTTATATGTTTCATCGTCATCAATAAATTCATATTTATCATCTTCATTTACTTTTCCAAGATTAACTTCACCGATTAGCTTCCAAGGACCCATACCGAAATTGCTTCTCCAGACTTGGAATTTTTTTAAAGCACCGGTTAATCTCGGGGCTGCAAAATTTTCTACCGCACGTTTCCAAGAAATTTTTACAGTTGCTTGAGCGGTATTTTCTACCTCAATTACAGGAGCCGGAAATGGAATCGGTATATTAGAATACTTAGATGAGTTCTGAGATGGACTTTGATTATTTTCCGGGAAAAGCATTCCGCCTTGAGGTCCTTTTCTTTCTGCATCGTAAGGTATATTTTTACCTAAATATGCTTCCCATGCATTATGAGCTACTTGATTAACGGATACAACATTAGAGTTGACATAATCGGGATATCCATAGTCTGTTAAATAGTGATTAGTATAAGTTTCGCCATTGACAACCACTTTTCTATCCATACTTCTGATTGGGAAGAATTGATCATTAGTCTGTCCGCCGCAAATCACTTTACCTTCAGTTCCTCCATATCCTACTACTTCTGCATAAGCAAATTCAAGTTTATCACCGAGCTTCATGTTATATGGACCAAAGCCATTAATAATCATAATACCGTTATAGCTTTCGTCCGGTTCATATCTAGCTCTTCCGAGCCATTTTTTACCGTCAGGGAGAACGAATCTTCCATCATCAGAAGGTAAACCGGCTGGAGTACCAATTTCGCCATATACCGTCCACCATCTTTCATCTAATGTGGTTGCTCTATCTTCCATTTTATCAGGTCTTGAATTACCGCTTTCTGTTTTCATGTTCCATGGTTGGAGAATATGACCATTTGCATCTGTTTCAAAATATTTTCCTTTACTATCTTTAAGCATATAATTGGCATATTCAGATTCATTTTTAGTAGGGTCCAACGGATCAACGACTGCAAGATTTTTTGTATCCCAATAAAGCCAGCAATATCCGGGAGCTTGAGGGCTAAGTAATCCTCCACCATTAATACCGGTTTCAGAGAATAATTTGAATAATGTTTTATCCGGCTCCGGTTTGAAAGCCATTAATTCTGCTATTGCATCTGCAGCTCCGGTATGGACAGTCTGCATAAACGTCAACCAATAATCCGGGTCAAATGAACTTCTATTATCCTGTCTATACATACCTTGATCATATTTCCATTCACCGTAATTCCTTTGATATCCTAACATTGAAGGAGCAAATCCATAATTAACATGAAAAAGTACATCTGCCAATGGCGCGGTTCTTTCAATTGTAGCCGGGTTTCCATCTGTATCACCATTATATTCTAATTGATACTCATAGATTATCATATCATCATAATCAGGATAAGACCATGCACGAGATGTTCGAGTAACGGTTATACCTGTAGAGGTTGCCCATTTAGCTATAATAATTTCTTCAGCTTCATTTGGATTGTAGCTTGGATTAAGATCGCCATTAGCAAGTAGAGGGTAATTTTCTTTTTTTTCTATCGAAATTGGAAAGCTCCATCTTCCGGCAGGTAATTCAGGACCGGAGCTAGTACCAATGCCTCCGCAAAATGAAAAAATTCTATTAGCCCAGCCGGGTTTTCCTTTTTCATTTGCAGTAACATAAATACCTGCTCCAATACTATTATGCTGACCGCTATAACTTATACCATTTATAACAGTGCTAGAATAACCTGGCCATTCAAAACTAGGAAGATTTTGTTTTTCTCCACCGGTTCCATATTGCCAAGGTCTTCCGATTACACCATCATTATATACAGTCTCATGTATCATTCCTCTTTTATGAATTTGAAATTCGACAAGCTGCCCCTGTACTAAAATCGGGAAAGCACTAACAAAGAGAAAAATTAATATTGATATTTTATTTTTGTAAACTTTCATAAAACTCTACACTCCTAAATTTTATAATTATTAGAACCGTAAATTCACGCCGAATCTAAAATGCCTTGGTTGATTGCCCATTAAGTAGCTCTCGATATTGGTTACATAAGGAGCAAATTGTCTTTCGGTAGTTAGGTTTTCTTGATCCTGCACATATATAGTTCTATACTGATTATCCGGACTATCGGAGAATGTTCTTGAATAGTTATATGTTTTTGTATTGAATAAATTGAATCCTTCCAAGTAAAATTGAAGATCAACAATTCCAAATTTGACAGCTTTATCAATTCTTAGTTTCACATCATGTTCATCAGGAGTGCGGAGATTATTTCTTAAACCTTGTCCGGAGGCATCATAAGTGAAAGGTCGCCCTGTTTGGAATCTATACGTAATACTAAAAGAAGCATCAGCAAATGGATTAATTCCAAAGAATTCAAATCCATCACCAGTTTTGTATGATAAATTTACTAATACTCGATGTGTTCTATCATAATCAAGATGAATATCTTCAGGAGCCGGGAGTATATCGCTTGCTGGATCAGATTCATAATAAACTACACTTGAAACAGCACCAATCGCACTTGAAGCTTTACCTGTTACCGCCTGCCAATTATATCTTACAAATCCGGTTAGATTACCATAATTTTTTTCAAGATTTACATGAAATCCTTTAATGTCGGCATATTCTCTATTATTAAACGTTTGATATAAGTTTCCGCTTTTATCAATATATAATGCATCTTGAACTAGATTACTAACATCTTTTAAATAAGCACTTAAATCGAGATTAAAACCAAACGGGAGAGCACGTACTATTCCGACATCATAGGATATCGTCTTTTCAGGTTTTAGTTCCGGATTGCCAAGACGAGTAAAATTTGGTTCCGGAGTGATTTTATATCTGCTTACATATACATATTCAAATGCAGGTCTTTGAGTGAAGATTCCGTAATTTAAGTGGAGCACAGTTTGGTCATCCACCGGAAAGGAGATTCCGATCCTTGGTTGAAGAGCAGATGTAAATTTGGTGTCTTCCTTTGCTGCTAATTCTTTACTATAATATTTAGATCCCGTTTCTTTTGGATTAAAATTGGGATTTCTATATGGTGAGAATTTATCTAAGTAATATTGGGTATTGAAATTATAAAAATCATAACGCAAACCTACATTAGCAATCATCCCCTCAAATTCCATTTTATCTTGCAAGTAAAGTGCTCCTTCAAATGGATAAACATGATAATCATCTAATCTTACACTCGAAACATTTGTAGCACTCATTCTTCTATTTACTTCCATATCATAATAGAAAAATTGGAGTCCTGACTTAAGCATATTGTATTTATCAATTTGACTGGTGATGGCAGAATTAATACTATATGATTTTGTCTTGCTATAACCGGTAGTTGTATTTAAGCTGCCAATTGTATGACCGGAAGGGTCAGTATAAAATCTCCAATTACTATTGTCATTATATATTGTAGAATATTCATCACCGCCTAATAAGTTTATTCTATCATCATCATCGGTAGTTAAAATGCCGATCTTTGTTTCCCAGAAAGTAGATTGATTAAAAATATGATACCACTCTAATCCAACTTGAGAAGTTGTGCTAGTATTTAAGGTAAGATTAAATACGGGATCGAAATAGCCAAAGAAGCCGCTTCCAAATTCATTAGTTGTTTGTTTATTGTAATTGATTGTCATTTTGAATTTATCGTTTTCAAATGGGCGATAAACTAGGGAACTAAGAATTTGAGTTTGAATATCAGGATCAGTGGAAGGTAATATTGGATTAACCACCTCATATCTTCCGGCTAAAAAGAAAGCAGCATTTTGTGCGAGAGGACCTGAAATTGAAAAATCTGTTTTATAATCAGGTTTATCGTAATTAAGCCCAAGTTGTTTGAAAGACTCTAGCCACATAGCTCTGACTAAATTAGCGGTTCTTAGAGAATCTTTTCTGCTGAGTGGAGGAAGTGGAGGCCACTTAATCGGAACTTTAGGAAGATAGTTTTCGGGAAAATTAATTCCAAAATGCGTCCAAAGAATTTTTCCCGATGCAGGGTCTTTTCCATCAAGCCATGTTTCAGGATTTTTCATTAATTCATAAAAATAATTATTACGTAAGCTATAAACACTTCCACCCCACGTTTTATAATAAGAATTTGTAGAAGAGACATCCATTCTTGTTTCCCATTTGTTCTGTCCCTCTTTTGTAACCATATTAATTACGCCGGATTGAACGTTGCCATATTCAGCACTAAAACCACTTGTAAAAACTTCTACTTGTTGAAATGCTAAAGTCATCGGTTCAAATGAACGTGAATTATTAAGGGGATTTACGATTGATGAACCGCCGATTAAATAGAGAGATTCACCGCTTCTTCCTCCTCGAAAATGACCATCGGAAACATCTGCTTGCAATGAAATAACATCTCCAATATTTGTAATTCCGGGCATTGATTCGATTCGACTAATATCATAGGTTTGGCGGGTGGCCGTAAGATCTGATTCGGCTTTGTCTCTACTAAAGCCGACAACCATAACTTCATCGGTAGCAAATGTTTTTGCGGAGAGTTGAAAATCGACTTTAGTAGTTTTATCGATATTCACTTCAACTTGCGTCCTAATCTCTTCGGTAAAACCTATATAAGAGGCTTTTACATTATAATAACCTGGAGCCAAACCAAGAATATAGTATTCGCCATCAATATCAGTAGCCGCACCTAACATAAAATCTAACTTGATTTCTTTACCTTCTATCAATTTTGAAACAACAACAATATTCGCACCTATTAAAGGTTCTCCGGTTTCTTTATCAATTACTTTTCCTGCAAGCTTGCCAGTTTCACCGGCATAAATGTTACTTATGCAGAAAAAGATTGTAACAAATAACATCAAGAGAACTTTGGTAATCTTTCCCATTGTTCAATTACTCCTCTACTTTCAAATTGATTTGTATAATTACCTGCTTTATATATTTCTAACTAAAAATACCTTTATATCTAAAATTTACTAACAAAAATACTTAACATATATATGTTATATGATGTCGTACATATAATTTGGATAAATTTTTTTTATTCGTCCTCTTTCTTTGTTAATCCTTCAATTCGTAACATTTCTTCTGCATGTTCATGCGCAATCACTAAATGATGCTTCATCTCTTCATAAGCTTTATGGGGGTCTTTCTCGATGATAGCGTCTAATATTTTTTTGTGCCACACGATTGCTGATTCAATGGCATTAGGTATATCTGAAATAATTTTGGATTTGATCATTGGCATGAGTCTAAAAACAGGTTTTACCATTAAGGGGATAAGTCGATTTTGAGTTGCGTGAGCAATATTAAGATGAAATTCCATATCCACATGAGCGAGCCCTTCAGGACCTCCTTCATAGATTTTAAGTTTATTAATATCAGATTTCATCTTTTCGATATCTTCATCAGTTCTATTTAAAGCGGCAGAACGAGCAATCTCTGGCTCTATGATTCTTCTTGCTTCAATTACCTCAAGAACATAGGGCATACCAATCTTAAACTTCAAGTAATTTTGCATTGGATCGGTTACGGTATCAGAAGAGATTTTTTTCACATAAATTCCTCTTCCTTTTTCCACGCTAATTAATCCTTTAGCACTTAGAGTCCTAAGAGCTTCACGAAGTGAAGTTCTGCTAACTCCAAATTGCTTACAAAGTTCAAATTCAGTGGGAAGTTTATCTCCTTCTTTAAGGACTTTAGAATTGATAGCTAATTCAATCTCATGTGAGATTTTTTTGCTTAGCGAATCTCTATTACCTACTTCTGTAAACAAGTTTTGCCTTTTAGTTGTCATACCTCATACAAAAATACATTTTTATTTTTGATTTTGTCAAGAAATATTTTTTAAAAAGATGAATTTATCCAAAATATTTTTCAATTAATCGATTAAAATACGTAATTAATAGAACTTTGATTGAGCTTTTAGTACACAGTAATTTTTTATTTATCTCCTAAGCGAAGCTTTTGAGAGGATATAATCCGGGATTCTTTCATTAAATTTAA
>CALDDL010000295.1 GCA_937936675.1 uncultured bacterium | reverse complement strand
GCTTTAATGTCCTCGATTCAAGGACAAAGAGGAATGCCAAATCCTAAACCTCCTTTCCCGTCTCAATGCGGTTTATTTGATAAGCCGACTGTAATTAATAATGTAGAAACACTTAGTACGATACCATTAATTTTCCGTCTTGGAGCTGTTGAATTTGCAAAAAGAGGAACGGAGAAATCGCCGGGCACAAAAACTTTTGCTCTTACCGGACACGTTGCCAATACCGGATTAATTGAAGTCCCATTCGGTACAACCCTCCGAGAAATAGTTTATAATATCGGCGGTGGTGTGATTAATGAAGATGGCACCTTATCGAATGAAGGTTTCAAAGCCGTTCAAATCGGCGGACCTTCCGGCGGATGTCTTACTGAAGAACATCTCGATCTCCCATTAGATTTCGATAATGTTATCGGTATTGGAGCAATGATTGGTTCAGGTGGATTAGTCGTAATGAATAAGCAGACTTGTATGGTTTCGATTGCACGATATTTTATGCAATTCACTCAAAATGAATCCTGCGGTAAATGCGTTTTATGCCGTGAGGGTACAAAGCAGATGCTTTCATTACTCGATGATATAATTGAAGGTAGAGCAGACGAAACCACTCTTCCATTATTAGAAGACCTTGCAAGAGCAGTAAAACTTGGTTCACTTTGTGGTCTTGGTAAAACTGCACCAAATCCGGTAATCTCAACATTGGCTTCATTTAGAGAAGAATATCTTGCACATATTCAACATAAGCGCTGCCCCACAAGAAGATGCAAAGCTTTGCTTACACCTGTAATTGATGAAGAAAAATGTAAAGGGTGCGGAGTATGTATAAAAAAATGTCCTACCGGTGCTATATCAGGCAATAGGAAAGAACCACACGTTATCAATGAATCTTTATGTATTAAGTGCATGGCTTGTTATGATGCGTGCAGATTAAATGCAGTTATTATCGGAGCTTAATTATGAAAAAGAATACTATTAATATAAATGGAAGAGAAGTAGAATTTAATGACCAAAGAAATCTTCTCGAAGTAATCCGAAGTGCTAATATCGAAATTCCCACTTTCTGCTATCATTCGGAATTAAGTACTTACGGTGCATGCAGAATGTGCGTTGTGGATATCGAAGGAAGAGGAATTGTTACTTCGTGTACTATCAAGCCGGAGGCTGGACTAAAAGTAAAAACTCACACAAAAGAAGTGCGGGATATCAGAAAAATTGCTCTCGAGCTCCTACTTGCTAATCATGATAAGAGCTGCACTACATGCGTAAAAAGCGCAAGCTGTAAACTTCAAGATCTAGCACATAAATTAGGCGTGGATAAAGTTCGTTTCAAAATGACAGAGGAAGTAAAACCGATCGATTTCTCTTCCGATGCATTAGTAAGAGATAATAATAAATGTATCCTATGCGGCGATTGCGTTAGGGCGTGCTATGAAATTCAAGGAATTGGTGCTATCGATTTTATTCATCGCGGCTCTAAAGTTTCCGTTAGTCCGGCATTTGGTAAAGACCTTGCAAAAGTAGAATGTGTCGATTGTGGGCAATGTGCAAGAGTATGCCCGACAGGTGCAATCACTCCAAAATTTCAAATCAATGAGGTATGGAAAGAGATTGATAATCCGAATAAGACAGTTGTCGCCCAGATTGCTCCTGCTGTCAGAGTGGCAATCGGTGAGCTTTTCGGAATGAAACCGGGTACTTTATTAATCGGGCAGATTGCAGCAGCACTAAAAATGATCGGTTTCGATAAAGTATTCGATACTTCATTTGCTGCGGATCTGACAGTAATTGAAGAAACAAGTGAATTTATAAATAGAAAATCGACCGGAGAGAAACTCCCTCTCTTTACATCATGCTGTCCGGGTTGGGTGAAATATGCAGAGCAATATTTCCCTGAATTTCTACCTAATCTATCTTCTTGCAAATCTCCTCAGCAGATGTTTGGTTCTGTGGCAAAAGAGATTCTACCTGAGCAGTTGAACATCAAAAGGGAAGACCTCGTAGTTGTTTCAATTATGCCGTGCACGGCAAAAAAGGTGGAAGCAAATAGAGATGAATTTATTAAAGGTAATGAAAAAGAAGTCGATTATGTAATCACAACTCAAGAATTAGCCGCAATGATTAAACAAGCAGGAATCGACTTTGAAAACTTAACTCCCGAATCACTCGATCTTCCGATGGGATTCAAAACCGGCGCAGGTATAATTTTCGGTAATAGCGGAGGTGTTTCCGAAGCTGTACTTAGATATGCTTATGAGAAGATTAATGGTGTCCGACTTAACCATGTCGAGTTCACGGAAATTAGAGGAACGGAAGCAATTCGTGAAGCAAGCATCCAATTAAATGGTGCCAAGGTTAATATGGCAATTGTAAGCGGTCTTAAAAATGCAAAAGAATTAATGACGAAAATAAAAAGTGGTGAAGTAAGCTATGATCTGGTTGAAGTGATGGCATGTCCGGGAGGATGTATTGGTGGCGCAGGACAACCTTACATTTTTGATGAAAGAGCAAAGAATGAACGTACAAAAGGTCTTTTCGATAATGATAAAACCTTACAGCTTCATAAATCGCAAGATAATCCTTATATCCAAGAATTGTATAAAAACCTGCTTTTAGAGCCGGGAAGCAGTAAGGCACATAATTTGCTACATACTACATATCACAACCGAAAACGCATTTTTGATTCGGAATTGAGCTTAATTGATGGAATTGATTCCCAAAAGATAGAAATCAAGGTTTGTGTGGGTACTAATTGTTA
>CALDDL010000294.1 GCA_937936675.1 uncultured bacterium | reverse complement strand
TGATTCCGGTTTATCGGGCTTCATTGTTTTTTGCTGTTTGCTTCCATCTTGAGCAAATAGTAATAACACCGGTATTAATACGAATGCGATTATTAGCTTTTTCATTTTATAACTCCTTTAGTAAAGATGCAGAACGAATCTTAACGAAATCATTGTCGTCCTGATCGGCTTTTTTATTTAAAGTTTTTCTTATCACTTCATCGAGTGAGATACCTTTGGTTTTTATATCCGCTAAGGCATTAATTGCTGCTACTCGAAGACCTGAATTTTTATCATTTGAAAGAGTATTAAGGAGACCATCTCTAATCTCTTCATCATAAGGGAACTGCATCAATGAATAGAGAGCTTCTTTTCTCACAGCGGCATTATCGTCTGATTTCAATGCCTTTAGTAATGCTGCTTTTATTTTCGGATCATCATTAAATCCCTTGCTCTGAACTTCTGATGAAATTTTATTCACGGTTCGGATTCTATCGCCGGGATTTGATGAATTAAGTAATGCTTCCGATAATAACTGTTTTACGAACGGATCTTTCTTTTTAGCTTTATAACTAATCGGTTTGAAAGCATCGAATCGGATCTCGATTTCATCCGGTTTTGTTGTTGATTCATTTACTCGAATATTGGATATCTCGGTATCCCCTTCTTCCTGTAATTTGTTTATATCGATCGAAGTAGAATCGGTCAAGATTTGTTTATTTATTGGCTGTTGGCTGAAGAATATATAACCGACAAAAATTCCGATAAATAAAGTAGCTGCTCCGGTGAAAGCGAACCCGTATCTATTGAATAAAACGCCCTTTAGTGAAGCAACGAATCTCGAGAATGAAGATACCTCTGCTTCTTGAGATCTAATTGAGCGCAATAAGTCTCGACGGGCAATAGCTAACTCGTCATCACTAGCCGGTGAAGGTTTGTTAGAACCTATTGCTTCGCCGAGATTTATAAATTCATCATATTCTTTTTGTAATTCTAAGTCCTCACTCAATAACTTTTCAATTTCGATTCTCTCCTTTTCGGAAAGTTCATTTATTGAGTAAAGGAATAATTTTTCTTTTAATTCATTTTTCATCTTAAACCTCGTGTTTGAGATTTTTTAATTGTTCTCTCAATTTTGTAACGGCTGTGAAGAGATACCGTTTAACCGTTCCTTCATTACAATTCATAATTTCGGCAATTTCTCTGATCTTTAGTTCTTGAAAATATTTCATAGTAAAAGCTAATTTCTGCTGTGCCGGAAGTTTATCAATTACTTTATTTATCTGTTTATAAAAGTCTGTTTTATTAATAAGCGAATCAGTTGTTAAATCTCCGGGAATAGCATCCGATACTTTTTCAATTTCCTCGCCGTCATAAGTAATCACATCGTCAAGAGATTCATGATTATTTCTTTTCTTTTTCTCTGCAAAAGTCAGACATACATTAGTAGTAATGCGGAATAGCCAAGTCGAGAATTCACTTTTAAACTGAAAATTTTTTAATCCGTTATAGACGCGAATAAAAACCTCTTGATATATATCCTTAGCATCATCGCTATCGTTACGGAATGACTTAGCGATGTTTAGCACTTGATTATCATATCGATAAATAAGTTCCTCGAACGCTTCCATATTTCCTGATTGAGCTTTTAGTATTAATTCTTTATCGTTTAATTTCATTCTCTCTTCACCGGCTTCTGTTCGGTTAGACTAATCGATTATTAGAAAGGTTGTACTAAATTAAAATATTTATTTAAATAAAATTATACGGGATCAATATGGACAAATACTTTTTGTACAAGGTCATGATTTTCAATTTGGAATCGGACTTGATTACCGATATCATGTGATAACTGTGTGGCGAGATTTTTATCGACTTCGATATGAATTTCTACATGGAATTTATCGCCGACATAATGTGAGCGAATATCATTTAAACCCACTACCCCATTTACTTTGCGGGCGATGATTGAGATTTCGTCTATTAATTCCTTTTCGGCAGATTTACCCATCAGGTAGTCAAGATTCTGCTTACCCACTTCGTAACCGGTCTTAAAAATAAATAGAGCAACAAGGATACCAGCGATTCCATCAATAAAACTATAACCAAGAGAAACTCCGATAATTCCGAGAAGAGCAATTGCCGAAGCGAGTATATCATTTAAAGAATCTACCGCGGCAGCTTTAACTGCCGGACTTTGATATAATCTACCTATATTTCTTTGATATGCGCTGAGTAGAACTTTAGTAATTATAGTTACTAACAAAACTACATAAACTGCGGGCATAGGATTAATTAATTGGGGCGATAAGATGCGGTTAATCGATTCTTCAATAATATTAATGCCTACTACAAAAGCAAAAACTGCTACGATGAAAGCAGCAATTGGTTGAGCCGCTCGATGACCAAAATTATGCTTTGCATCCGGTTTATCGGATGATAATTTTACTGCATACCGAATTGCGATTGAGGAGATAATATCGGTAAGTGAATTAACTGCTTCTGAGATTACGGCAATTGAATTAGATAAAATTCCTATAACTGCTTTAATAATAAATAAAAATATATTTACAATTAACGCAATGTTAGTGGCTGTTTTTAATTTATAAGGCATAGCTTCCTTTAATCTCTATGACTAATTTAATGAAAGAAAATCAATTGATAAAAATTTTTTTATTGACCATTTGTCTTTTTTCTATTACATTGCAATTACCTACCAAGTGCGATAGGAAAAAAACCTTATAAAAAGGAGATACAATGAAAAGACTACTCTACGGAGCGGTGCTTTATAGTCTTATATTAACTATAAGTGTAGCAATGCCGCAAACATCTTTGCAAGAAGAGCCGGAGCAGCCTCTTTCAGATAGTGTAACAGAAACTTTCAATCCTGTTTTTGAATGCGAAATTGATGGAAACACTTTCCTGGGAAAAATTGAGGAAGCTGCCCTGCAGAAAAGAAATGATCTTGACTACGTTCAGATTAAAGTAGCTCAGGATAACAAAGTTCTATTTCTCGTATTCAATATTTCATTGCTAAGCGGAAAAGAATTTCCCGCAACGCTGGAATATCTTACACCCGATTACGATAAGGGTATCTCCCCTGAATCCGAAGCAATTTGGCTTCCTGAAGGTGTGGAAAATGCGCAATGGAATACTATTGATGGAGAAAGTGTGATTTTGAAATATGATCCTGTCACTCTGGTGCTCGAAGGAGAATTTGAGTTTGAAGTGCAGAAAACATCATATAAATATCCACCGCCTAAAGATCTTCCCACAGAAGATATTAGTAAAGGTAAATTTTCTGTTAAATTAACTCCAATCCCGGTTACTTTAACAGACGGGAATTAGTGGCATTTCAAAATCTTCTTGATTTAATAAGGAGACAAAAATTTTATAAAGAAGGCTGCCTTTAAGCAGCCTTTTTAATTACTGCGGAGCGGCGGCGGTATATTTTTCTTTAGCTGTTGATTCTTCCATCCCGCCTGATAAATCAGCAATCCCTGAAACTCTAACAGCTAATGATTTCCCATCAAACCCATGAAATTCCAATACTTCTAATGGAGTTCCGCATTCCGGATAATCAGTTAATCCTATTTTTTCAAAAGTCTTTCCTTTAATAGAATCGGTTTTTACCAATGACTCAAGAATTCTTTCGCCTAATCCGCCAATAACCGAATGATCTTCAAGCACGAAAACTTTTTTAATTCCCTTTACTTCCGTTGCGAGCCATTCATCATCAATTTTATTAAGCCATGGCATATTAATCACTTTAAGTTTGAATCCGGCTGATTTCAAAAGCTCGGCAGCTACTAAAGCTTCATGAAGCATAACGGGACCATAAGCAAATAAAACGGCATCTTTTCCTTTTGTTAATGGAGTGCCCACACCAATCTTGAATTCATAATTTTTTGGAAGTTTTATCTTTTCCGGCGAAGGACCAATGACCAAACGGAGCATACAATTTTCTTCTGCTTCATTTACACAATATTCGGTAGCTAGTTTTGTTTCCAATGCATTGCATGGTTGAATAATTGTCATATTGGGCAATGCATTAAATAGAGAGATATCTCTAACGCTTTGATGTGATTTACCCGGACCGGCAGGGATCATTCCGGCAAAATGGCACGTATAGATAATCTTGGTTTTCTCACCTGCATTATTATAAATTTGCTCGTTTGCTCGTGCGGCAAGAAAACTTGCGAATGTATTGACAACAGGAAGAAGTCCCATTCTTGCTAATCCACCAGCCATCGAAACCATATCCTGCTCTGCGATTCCATTCTCAATAAAGCGATCGGGATAAGCATATTCAAACTTTCTTAATTTACAATCGGCAGCGAGATCTCCGTCTAAAACAATCAGTTTATCATTTGTTTTTGCCAATTCCACTAATGTATCGCCATAAGAGTCTGTTACAAATTCTTTATCTGATTTAGTGGCTATCTTTCCCTCTGCTTTATTAGTCGGAATGATTAGTTTATTCATTCCAAGTTCATAAGAAAGAATATTGATACTTTCGGAGAGTTCTTCGAGCCCGAGTTCATAACTTACGTCATCGGGTGCACCTGAATGCCATTTATAATAAGTCTTTCCGGAAATCATTTCTGCCGCAGGAGTTTCCATAAAAGAAACACCCTTCCCTTTTATTGTATCTGCTATTACAAATTTAGGACGGTCATCAATAATTTTAAGTTCTTTAAATGTATCACGCATTAAGTCGAAATTGTGCCCGTCAATTCTGATTACATGCCATCCGAAAGCGGTGATTTTATCCACTAAATCTTCGATATTATTAACGTCTTCTACCAGCATATCGGTTTGATATTTATTATGATCCATAATGACAGTAATATTTGAGATATCTTGATGGGCGGTTGCCTGAATCGATTCCCAAATTTGTCCTTCTTGAAATTCACCGTCTCCCGTTAGAACATAAACATGCCCCTCTTTTTCGAGATAGGTTTTAGCCCAAGCCATACCGCGTCCTTTAGAGATTCCCATACCGAGCGAACCGGTGGAAGCTTCAATTCCGGGAATTCTTACCTCCGGATGACCATCGAGTCCGTGAAGCCGTCTTAACATTAATAATTTTTCTTCGGAAAGAATACCAATAGAATATAAAATAGAATATAGACCCGGGACGTCATGACCTTTGGAAGAGAAATAGATATCACGGTCGTCCGAATCGAGACCTTTGCTCATAATATTGAGTTCGTTTAAGTATAAATAAGTTACAATATCCATTGCAGATAATGAAGAGCCGAGATGACCTGAACCGGCTTTTTTAACTGCAACTAACGTATTAAATCTGCACATTTCGGCGTATAGTTCCATTTTCAAAACCCAATCACCAGTAAAAGCTCTTACTTTATCAAATTCTTCTTTTTTGATAATATCGTAAAACATTGAAACTCCTTTTTAACTCAAATT
>CALDDL010000293.1 GCA_937936675.1 uncultured bacterium | reverse complement strand
CTAAGAAATAACGACTTGCACGAGCTTCCCACAGCACCTATTCCATTTATAAAAACAAAATTATTTTCTCTCAAAGGAAAGTTAAGAATATTCGGCGAGCCTTTTATCGGCAGATCCGAAGATGGCTATTACCAAAGCATGAGCCAATTTGTAAGTCGCAGACTAGGACAGGAATTTCTTGATTATGCCATTAATCCATTTGTGAGCGGTGTCTTTGCAGGCGATCCTGATAAACTTAGTGTGAAATCTGCATTTCCTAAATTATATCGTTTAGAAGAATTATATGGCGGTCTAGTAAAAGGATTATTTAAAGGAGCGAGAGAGAGAAAGAAGAACGCAGAAAAATCGAAACAAACGGCAAAAATGTTTTCATTTAAAAATGGGATGCAGACCTTACCAAATGCTATTGCAGCTTCTTTAGGCGAAAAAGTTTTATTTAATGTAGGTGATATTCATATTTCAAAAATCGGGAATAAATATAAAGTAGATTATTCAATAAATGGAGAAAATAAATCAGAGGAATGCGATTCAGTAATTTCTACGGTCCCTGCATATATTCTCCCAAAATACTTTTCTCCATTTGATGATAATCTTGAGAATGCATTGAAAGATGTATATCATCCGCCGGTGATGATTTTGTATCTTGGCTATAAGAAAGAACAGATAAAAAGAAAACTTGATGGTTTTGGTTATTTAATTCCTACCAAAGAGAAACAGAATTATCTTGGTGCAATTTGGAGCTCGGTAATATTTCCATATCGTGCACCCGAAGGAGAAGAAGCATTTACTATATTTATCGGTGGTGCTCAGGCTCCCCACCTGTTTGATATTCCAAAAGAGGAACTAATAAAAAATGTTATTTCTCAGTTTTCCCGATTGATGAAGATTGAAGGTGAACCAAAATTTATTCGACATAAATTTTGGGAGAAAGCTATCCCTCAATATAACTTAGGTTATATTGAAATTGAAAAATATTGCAATAACTTTGAGAAAATGAATCCGGGACTATTTATCAGCGGTAATTTCAGGGGCGGTATTTCTGTGGGAGATTGCATAAAAAATTCAGAACTTGTTTACGAAAAAATTAAAAATTATTTGGAGGCATAATGGCTCAATATCCGATAAAAAGATTAAGAAGATTACGTTATAGTCCACTCGTTAGAGATCTGGTAAGAGAAACGGAACTTTCTAAAAATGATTTTATATATCCATTATTTGCAGTACCCGGAGAAAACGTAAAAAAAGAAATACGATCGATGCCCGGTGTATTTCAAATGTCAATAGATATTCTTGTGGAAGAATGTAAAGAAGTTGCATCCTTAGGAATACCTGGGGTTATCTTATTCGGTATCCCGGATCATAAAGATGAAGTTGGCTCCGGCGCTTATGATGAAAATGGAATTATTCAAAAAGCAGTAAGAGCAATTAAGAAAGAAGTAAAGAACCTTTTGGTAATTACTGACGTTTGTTTATGCGAATATACTTCTCATGGGCATTGCGGAGTTTTGGATGGCGATAATATTCTCAATGATGAAACTGTGGAATTATTAGTAAAAGAATCTCTATCGCATGCTAAAGCGGGTGCTGATATTATTGCTCCTTCAGATATGATGGATGGGAGAATTGCCGAGATAAGAAAAGCATTGGATGAAAATGGATTTGAAAAAATTCCGGTAATGAGTTATGCAGTAAAATATGCTTCCGGATATTATGGACCTTTTAGAGATGCAGCTGAATCCACTCCGACTTTTGGAGATAGAAAATCGCATCAAATGGATATAGCAAATTCTCAGGAAGCACTCCGCGAAGCAGAATCAGATATCGAAGAAGGTGCTGATATTATTATGGTTAAACCTGCAGGAGCTTATCTTGATATTATTTATCAAGTAAAAGATAAATTCAAAATGCCAACTGCCGCTTATCAAGTAAGCGGTGAATATTCAATGATTAAAGCTGCAGGAAAGCTTGATTATATTGATGAGGAACGAGTAATGATCGAATCACTTACGGCAATTAAGCGAGCAGGGGCAGATATGATTTTAACTTACTTCGCAAAAGATGCCGCAAAATATTTAGACAAAAAAAGGTAAAATATGAATATCGAAAAAAGTGAAAAACTATTTGAAGAAGCAAAAAAATATATTCCGGGCGGGGTTAATTCTCCTGTAAGAGCATTTAAGTCTGTCGGCGGTACTCCTATTTTTATGTTGAAAGGAGTTGGCTCAAAATTAATTGATGTTGATGGCAATGAGTATATCGATTATATCGGAAGTTGGGGTCCGCATCTTTTCGGACATAATCCCCAATTTCTTAAAGAAGCATTATTGAGTGCAATAGAATCGGGGACAAGTTTTGGAACACCTACGGGAATTGAAATTGAGATTGCAAAACTATTGAGGGAATTAGTCCCCTCAATGGAAATGGTTAGAATGGTAAATAGCGGCACGGAAGCAACAATGAGTGCTGTACGCGCAGCTCGCGGATTTACCGGGAGAGAAAAATTTATAAAGTTCGAGGGATGCTATCATGGTCATGCAGATCATTTTTTAATTAAAGCCGGTTCAGGTGCATTAACATTGGGCGTTCCTACCAGTCCCGGAGTTACAAAAGGTAATGCAGCAGATACACTTTTAGCTGATTATAATGATATCGATTCGATAAAAAAATTAGTCGCCGCAAATAAAGGTGAAATTGCTGCGGTAATTATTGAACCGATTGCAGGAAATATGGGAGTAGTTAAAGCTTCCGATGAATTTATGAGTGAACTTCGTAATATCTGCAATGAAGAAGGTATTGTTTTAATTTTTGATGAAGTGATGACCGGGTTTAGAGTGGCAAAAGGTGGAGCACAAGAGATATTCGGAATAAAACCGGATCTATCTACATTTGGAAAAATCATCGGTGGCGGACTTCCGGTTGGCGCATTCGGCGGTAAAAAAGAAATTATGGAAATGATTGCGCCTAGTGGTCCCGTTTATCAGGCGGGTACTTTAAGTGGTAATCCACTGGCAATGGCAGCCGGTTTAGCAGCTCTTTCTCATATTAAAAACGATTCGTCTGTTTATTCTGAATTAGAAGAAAAATCTAAATTCCTTGCAGATGGATTTGCAGATAATCTAAAATCACTCAATAAGAAATTTGCAATGAATAGAATCGGCTCGATGATGTGTATGTTCTTTACCGAAGAGCCTGTTACGGATTTCAAAACCGCATTAAAATCGAATACAGAACTATATGGAAAATTTTTCCATGCAATGTTGAATAGAGGTATTTATTTAGCACCTGCACAATTCGAAGCATTATTTGTTTCCACTGCACATACTACTGATGACTTAGAAAAGACAATAAAAGCACATTACGAATCACTAAAAGAAATCTTATAAAAAAAGAAGCCGTCCTTTTTCAGGGGACGGCTTTCTTCTTAAAATCTATTCACAATAATCCGATTTTGATGATTATAGTTATTCTTTCCCTCCGCCGAATAGATATAATCTAAACGGTTCCGATAGTAATCAATAATCTTATTCCTTACGATTTTCATAGTACTATTCATTAATTTATTCTGTTCGGTAAATCCTTCTCCAAGAATAGCGATAGAGGAAGGAAGCCATCGTGAAGGAAATTTCCCTTCAAACTCCCCTCCTTCTTTGAATGCATTTATATCATTTTCTATAAGCTTTATAATAGCATCAGCACCTGATTCAGTTTCTAAATTGATATTATTTTGAGATGCGTAAAGTTTCAATTTTTCTTTATTAGGGACGATAAGAGCAGTGGTGTAAAGCGATTGATTATTATAAAGCATTATTTGATCAATGTAATCGGAATATTCCACAAGCGATTCTTCAATTCCTTCAGGACTATATTTTTCACCGTCATTTCCAATTAATAAACTCTTAAATCTACCAAGGACATAAAGAAAACCATCATCATCGAGATAACCAAGATCACCTGTAAAAAGCCAATTATTGATTACGGTTTCGCTAGTTGCCTTTTCATTTTTCCAATATCCAAGCATCACGTTATTGCCTCTAACTACAATTTCACCGGATTCGCCCGGTTTCATTTGGTTGCCATTAGAATCCAAAATTTTTATTTCAAGATCTTTTACCGGATAACCTGAAGAGCCGAGTTTATGTTTTTTCATAACATTTGCAGAGATGACGGGAGTAGCTTCCGAAAGTCCATAACCTTGAAACATAGGGATTCCGATAGCATAGAAGAACCTTTGCAATTCGATATCAAGGAGTGCACCTCCTCCGATAAAAAATTCCAGACGTCCGCCAAAATTATCTCTAATCTTTTTAAAGAGGATTGTATCATAAGTTTTTAATAATGATTTATAATAAAAAGGAACGCCTTGCCCTTTGTTTATTCCCTCTTTGTTATATTCATAAGCAATTTTGAGCGCATGATTAAAAAGCTTCTGAACCACCTTCCCTTTTTCAGCAATTCCTTTCTCAATATTCTTCTTGAAGTTTTTTGCCAATGCCGGTACACTTAATAAAAATGTGGGCTTTATTTCTTTAATATTAGTAGGGATATTTCTTAGAGTTTCCAAGGGTGTATTCCCTAATTGAATTGATGCCATACTTGCACCGTTTTTCATTAAAGTATAGATACCTGCAACATGAGCGAAACAATGATCCCAGGGCAGGATTAATAAGGAAATATACCATTCAGGAATTGGAAGTAAATCCGTAGCTTGATCAACATTTGTAACATAATTCAAATGAGAGAGAACCACACCTTTAGGATCGGCAGTAGTTCCGGAAGTATATGAAATAGTTGCCGGATCATTTGGTTTAATATTCTTTACTCGATTATCTATTTCGATTGATAATTTACTATAATT
This sequence comes from uncultured bacterium, assembly GCA_937936675.1. GTDB lineage: Bacteria > Bacteroidota > Ignavibacteria > Ignavibacteriales > Melioribacteraceae > BRH-c32. Next base: position 6,868 of record CALDDL010000293.1, on the reverse strand, counting down.
AAGTTTTCCTTCATTGAGAATATCTTCGATAAATATTTCGTCATTTTCTAAGTCATTAATTTTATCCAAAACAATAATTTTTTCTAAATCCGGCAGGTCATTTTTAATTTTTCTTACTTTATCAAGATGCTGCTTAGAAACAAAAGCAATCTTAGAGGCTGAATGTGCTAATCTAAATTTAAGCTCCGAAAGTTCATCTATTTTTACCGATATAGGAACACTTATTGCACCTGAGTAAAAAATTGCAAGTTCGGCAATAACCCAATAATTTCTACCCTCTGAAATAATTGCAACACGATCACCAGAATTAATATTTTTTAGTATTAAACCTGCACAAAGATTTAGAACTTCCATCTTAGTTTCTTTATAAGATATCGATTGATACTTATCAAATTTTTTCTCCCAAAGAAGCGGATTATTAGAATATTTTTCTACACTATTTTCAAACATTTGTGGGATAGAGATAATCATTAAAATTCCTCCGATTGAATTGGATATTGAACTCCATTAAGAGAACAAAAATAATGAAATATATTTTTAATTGGGATATAAAAAAGCCGTCTGTTAGACGGCTTAATAAATCTTATAATGTTAAGTGTATATTTTATACTTGTGCTTCTTTAGTACGCCTTATGGCAGATATAATGAATCCTAACGCCATTAGAATAACACCAAGCCATACTAGACTGATAAACGGCTTAATGCTTGCTTCAACGCTTAGAACTTCCTTAGGAGCTGTCGTAGTCTTATTCTCTTTAGAATTAATATCAGTAACTTTTAATTCTACACTAGAAGAACCAGCATCCATTCTAACAATTTCTATTTTTGAATTAGTTTCAGAAATATCCACAGGGATATAAGTTACTTGTCCTTCTGAATTGATCATGGTTGGTTCGTAATCAGTTTTTGTACCATTAACATCGACAGTAATTTTAGCACCAATTTTAAAATTGCCGCCACCCATCATTGTGTTCATAGCATCTTGAGGAAAATCAAATCCATTAAAAGTAACAGTCATTCCATTTATAGAATGAGATTCTCCTTTCTTTACCAAAAATACAGTTCCATCACTATTAACATTTTCTCCTTCGGTATAGCTTACCGGAGCAATATAAAAATCACGAGTAAAGCCAACTAGAATATCAGGTTCACGCATTAGACTATTATTAAACTCTGCAATGAACATTACGGGAGCAATCGTACTCTTGCTATTTCCCTTTTCGATATCAATATTAAAAGCATATTTTTTGCCATCTTCAATTAAGTTATATCCGGTGTAAGTAAGCTCATGACCAAAAGCCGAAACCTTCTCACCTTTAATTAAATCAATTTGTTTTTCTTGAGTGAATCCGGCAGTGGCAATTACACCAACGAAAAATAATGCAATTCCTATATGGGCTACATAAGCACCTAATTTAAGTCTATTTGATTTTACAACTCTATAAGCAATTTCAGAATTAACGACTATTGCAAACACACTTGAAAGTGTGAATAGTGCTAACATAAAATCATAAACACCACCGATAAAGATTATTAAAAGAGTTATAACAGCGGTAATGATTAGAGATAATTTTGATTTTTGGAATAACTCTTTTCCGTCTGTGGATTTCCACTTAAGAAGAAGGCTAAGACCATTTAATAAACCAATAATAATCGCAATAGGTAAATTGAGTTCATTGTAAAATTTTAGTTCGACAGTCTGCCCAAATATTGGAGCAGATGTACCAACTCCAATAATAATAGCCGATGCAATTAATGCGATTGAACCTGTAAAAAGAGCAAGTTCGCGTGATAATACATTTTCTTGGTAATTAAATTGTTGGTTTAGGTACTTCCATCTATAAGCAATCATACCAAAACCAAGAAGAATAAATGTTCCAAGCAGCGCAACCAAGAATAGATAAATTGTCATTCCGGGATCGACAAATGAATGAACAGATGCATCACCAAGAATTCCACTGCGTGTTAGAAACGTGCTATATAAAACTAATAAAAATGTAAGGATACTGAGTATGAGATTTGTTTTAACAAATCTGCTTCCCTCTCCAATATCTTGTGATTTTTTTTGAACAAGTAAAGTGTGAATAGAAGCAACGGCAATAATCCAAGGAACTAGAGAGGAATTTTCAACCGGGTCCCAGCCCCAATATCCACCCCATCCTAGAACGCCATAAGCCCAATATCCACCTAGCATAATTGCAGTGCCGAGAACCATAGAACCAATTAATACCCAAGGCAATGATTGTTTTACCCAATCCTGATATTCATTTTTAATTAGTGCAGCGAATGCAAATGAGAATGGAACTGCCGACATCGCAAATCCGACAAATAAAATCGGTGGATGTATCTGCATCCAGAAATTTTGTAAGAGTGGATTAAGTCCTTTCCCCTGTATAATAAAATCATTGACTGATATACCATTGGCTACAAGGATCGCATGCGAATCCTGACCCATTTGGAAAAATTGTTTGCCAGAATTAGGATCAGAAAAAATAAAACTCTGAAGAGCAGGAAGACTTAGGAACTGTGCATTTAATTTTGTCAGTTCAAGAAAATCGGGTGTTGACCAGATATAATTAAATGGTGATTTTAGAAGTGGATTTACCATCACAAGAAGAAAAGCCACAACAAGACTAAAAATCATCATCACTCGATGCTCTAAGTCCCCACGCTTTGATGTATAATCAAGCAAAATTAATCCAACGATTACGGTAAAAAGAGTCCAAAGCATAAAGCTGCCTTCTTGACCGGCATAAAACGTGGACATAAGCAGGCCTAATGGAAGATCAGAGCCACTATAATTATATATATACTTATATTGATATTGATGAGTCAAAATAGCATGAAGCAGAAGCGCACTCGCAGAAATAACCGATATTGCAGTTATATGGAATCCAATTCGTGCAGTAGTTAAGGTATTTTGATATCCCCGAAGAGTAAAAAAATACATAATTGTTGTAAATAACGCAGTGAGTAATCCCACTGTTAATAAAATATTACCAATCATAATTTCTCCTGATAAACGATTAAGAGCCGGCGTTCTGTACCGGAGCTTCCTGATACTTTGATGGACATTTTGTTAAGATATCGGTAGCGTAAAAAGAACCTTCATGATACTTACCCGTAACAACAACACTCGTAGATGATTCGAAATTATTAGGCACGGTGCCTCTACAAATTACTTTCATCTCTTTTCCAAGATTATCTTTCATAAAGAAAACAAATCTATTATTCTCTTTATCAATGTGATAATTTTTGGCTTTAATCCAACTGCCGGTCGCTTTAACGGTTTTATCAGATTTAACTATGTTAGAAAAATTATTTTCATATTGAACATTTGTCTGAGTGAATAAGAATATCATAATGCCGAGGAATACGACAATTATTCCACCGCCGAATAGATATTTATTTTTCATTACTTTTTCCTTTCAATTCATTTAATATTTCTTTTAATTTTTTATCGGTATTAAGCATAAAAAGAAAAATACCGAACCAGATTGCGAGTACTATAAATAATACGACATAGATTGCATTAGTCTCCAAAAATCCAAAAAATCCACCTTCCAAATTACACTCCTATAATAATTTTTTTGTTAAAGTATCTTTAATAATGAGCACCTTATAACGAACGCTCCACATCCAATAATAAAGAATAGTAAAAGCTATTAATGAGATATAAAAAACTAACTGCATATTTCTATTCATTTTAAAATCGACAACCGGACCTGAAGTATCATCATTAGCCGAACCGGGATGTAATCCGGTCATTATTCTTGGCATGATAAAGATAAAGAATGGAACGGTTAAAAATGCAATAATCGAATATACAGCCGAAAGCCGAGCGCGTTTATCCTCGTTTTCAACTGCGGTTCTAAGAGCAAATAAAGACCCATAGATAAGGAGCAAAATAAATATACTTGTCTCGCGTGGATCCCAGTGCCAAAAAGCACCCCAAGTAAATTTTGCCCAAATAGAACCTGTTACAGTTGCTAGAACGCAGAATACCATTCCAAGCTGTAAGGCAGCATTAGATTTAGCATCATCATCTAAATTCTGATGCCGTAAATATTTTATTCCATAAATCATTGCCATTAAAAATGCAATAACAGAAAGCCAAGCCGTAGGTACATGAAAGAAAATTATTTTGGCTTTCTCTTCAAGTCCCGGAATTAAGGGAAATTGGTACCATGCAGATGGCTGTGGCACAATTGGGAACGCTATTCCTGCAATGATTACGAATGTCATTAGGACAAATAAAACTATTTTCCAAATCATATATAATTATACTTATTTTTTAGTAGAAAAAAAGGTCAAATACCGAGCCAAATCTATAAAAGGATAAAAAACTCAAAAATATTCTTTTATTGGCTAAATTTAAGAAACAGTAGTATGAAATCCAATAAAAAGCGGAATAAATAAAAAGACATCTTCTCGTTAATAAGAAATTATTTTTACTAATTATCAAGAATAAGACGAGATGTCATATTCCCTTTTCATTACCTAATATTGGTTTTATTAGAAAAAATTGCTCCCAAATAAACGAATTACAAACTTTTTCATATATTTAACGTCTAATAGATAAATAATAGGGAAATTTTGAGTAACCCGATTAAGAGGATATTTGATTTATATACAAGTGATCTTAATTATCAGGAGATCGAAAAACTGATAAAAAAAGAAGCCGGTGAGGTATATGAATTTTTCTCTCAAGATATTCCTAAACCCGACCAATCAAGAAATAAGTTTATCCGTTCTCTGATTTTTATTCGCTCCCTATTTAATGCATTTCTTATGAAGTTAACTCCGGCACGCAGAATTGTATATCTCGTTTCTATACTATTTTTCGTTTTAGGATATACGAATCAAAACAATCTGGGATATGTCCTCTTCGCCTTTATAATGCTTAATTTACTATTAGCCTTCGAACTTGCCGATAAACTATCGGCTAAGGGGGAGCTGGATGTAGCCCGTAAGATCCAATTTGAATTAATCCCCAAGGTTGTTAATAGAATCGGGAAATATGAAATTGCTGCTTTATACGAACCGGCAAGAGAAGTTGGGGGAGATTATTTTGATATCGTTCAGGATTGTAAAAAGAATAATATTATTTTTGTGGGTGATATTTCGGGAAAAGGTATGGGGGCTGCCCTTTATATGGTAAAGGTGCAGACAATTATTCATCTATTAACAGAAACAATATCTGACATAAAAGAGCTAAATATTACTTTCAAAAAATATTTTGAGAAAAATCTTAAACGAGAATATTTTTTGACCCTACTTACAGCAAGGATAACCAAAGAGGGGAAAATACAATTATTAAGAGCCGGACATAATCCTGCAATGATTTATAAAAAATCTACCAATGAAATTTCAGAAATTACTTCTACCGGTATTGCAATAGGGTTTAATGATAAAGGTATTTTTGAAAAAACTCTAGAAGTAGTGGACGTAGAACTAGAAGAAGGCGATTTCTTATTTCTTTATACAGATGGAATAAATGAAGCTATGAATATTCACCGCCAGATGTTCGGAGAGAAAAGAATAAAAGAGATACTTAAAAGAAACGCTCATAAAAAACCGGAAGAATTAAAATTAATTATGCAGAATATGCTAATTAATTTTAGAGGTACTGCTATTCAAAACGACGATCAGACTTTTGTTATAATTAAAGCTTCTGGTCAAGTAGTTTAAATTCTTTTTCATCGGGTCGAATTTCATCATACATTCTGCGCAAAGCATTAAATGCCTGCTGACTGCCTCTTTGAGAAGCACCTTTATACAATTTTACTGCATAAGATTTATCCTCCTCAAGACCAATCCCTTTTTCATAGCAATAAGCTAATGCGGTTTGAGCAAATACAGAACCATTATTAAAAGCATCTTGCAGAGATTGAACTTCACTCGAATAATCTGATTTTTTATCTTCTAAAATAGTTGCTAATGAAATTCTTACTTTTGCTTCAACACTTCCGAATGATGCCGCCTTATTCCATATCTCAAATGCTTTCTCTTTATCCTGCTTACCAAGCTGACCGGAATAATATATTAATCCTAATTCAATCATAGAGGGAATATGATTAATCACTACTGCCTTATTTAGAAGATTTATTGCTTCATCCGCCGGAAGTTGATTATCAAGTCCTAATGCAGTAAGTGAAGCCCATGCATACATAGCGTCAGGATTATTTTTATTAACTTCATTTTTTAACTCGACAAAAATATTTTTATCCTCAAGGATCCTAAGAATATTTTCATAAGCATTGAATGCACCAATTCTAAGAGCACGCAAATAATTAACTAAAGCGGAAAGATTGTCTTTTTTATAGTTGAGTCCCTTTTCAACAGCCTTGCCTTTATAGAGAAGTGCTTCAGGTGAACCGGATTCGGAGGCGAGATCAAGAAGATCCTTTATTGCAATTTTTGAAGTATCTCTTAAAGTATCTTCTTCAATACCAAGAAAAGCAATGGCGGATTTTTTGCTCATAGAAAATATTTTTTCTATACTCTCTTTTTCTGCTTTTGTTGAATCAAAATCAAGATAATCCAGATCAAAATTATTACTAAATAAAGGCTGCGATTTTTCATTTACAGTTTCAAATGAAGGATTATTTTTCACATCATCATAATCAAGCGTGGGGACAAAGCCGCTTTTCAATAACTGTTTTATAGCATCGTTGGCTGCTTCATATTTTAATTTACTCGATTTCACAAAGAATTGATATGCGCGATTAAAATTTCTATTCACAACAAAATTTTCCGTATAAACAAGCCCGACAGCATAGAGTGCTTCAGCAAGTCCATAATCGGCGGCAATTTTAAAATTTTGAAATGCTTCAAATGGATTCCAAGGAACTCCTATTCCATTATA
>CALDDL010000292.1 GCA_937936675.1 uncultured bacterium | reverse complement strand
TTTATAAAGTAGTAGATATCATCTCTGAAAAGTGGTTTGAGATCGAGGAAAACCATTCTGAACACAAAACATTTAAAATCACCCGCTGGTGTGGATATTAATGAATCAACAGCAATAAATTCATAAGTTGTCATTAATTCATCAAATCCTAAATGCATATCACCTGCAGCTGCATAATAAAACTTGTGCGCTCTATATTCTTTTCCTATTCCAAATTTTATTGTAAAGATCAATTCATTATCGGAAGTAAGTAGAGAATCGAATTTTTCTTTTCCATAAAAATAAACTCCATCTTTACCTTGATAAATTAATTTACTCCCTTTAAAGGTACCCGGTTTATCATAGGCAGGGTCTAGATCTTCCATGCATGGAAATAATTTAAATGCTGTAATCTGTTTACCATGAGAACTAAACTCCATTTTACCGTCAATTATAAACCCGCCTTTTAAATAGGATGGATTACCATAACTACTATCATTAATATTATAATTATAAGTATTATAAATCCAACAATTACCCACATTTAGAGGTATTATGGTATCAACTTTGGTTTCTTCAATTTTTGGATCGACTATCTTGTCCTCTTCGGCATTGCAGCTAATTAAAAAATAAGCAAAAGAGATTACCATAAAAATGGTAAGTATGTTTTTTAGAGGAGGGTAGAGTTTCGGAATAAACAAATAATCCCTTATAATCATAACATTTTCCTCAAATATATTTAAATAAACCGATAATAAATTATAATCTATTTACAATATATAGAGAGAGACGACAAAAACAATCCCAATATTTTTGCACTACTTTTTATACCGATTAGTATTGATATAATAAAAATATACAGGTAATTCTTTGGTTAAATATTTTTGAGAATAAAAAATCAATGAAAATATTTTTATTCTTACTTTATAGAAAAAATCTTTTTCTAAGGATAACAATTCATCCTTTACTTCATCAGTATCATTTTCTTTACTTGAGAAAAACTATTTGTTTTAATCCTGTAGAAATATATTCCTCTTGATACAGAGTTTCCAAATGAGACTTTCCCGTTCCAAGTTACTCTTTGTTTTCCTGCACTTTGTTGACCTTCGACTAATACATTAACCAATTGTCCCAACGAATTTTTGTAAATGAAATATCATTATTAAGCTTTTTTACTCTCCATTTTTTAATTTCCTCTTTTGATTTGTATCTTTCTAATTTTGTTCGTATTTCTTTTGAAAAAACATATCCATTTGTTTGCTCATCAAACACTCTTGTTTGAGAATTAATTGTAGCTGACAATAATAAAGTAAGAATAGTGGGATTTTTTGGTATTGCCGGACTTCAACGCTTTTTCGTTGATCAAATCGGTATGGGTATTCTTTATCTTCTTACAGGCGGTATCTGCTTTATAGGTACTATTATTGATCTGGTAAATTACAAACAGCTCGCTATTGAATATAACCAGAAGCAGGCAATGCAGATTATTGGATTTATGAGATAAAATATATATCTAATTTGAGATTAAGATGTTATAAATCTATTCTATTTTAAGTAGATTATTCGTTCTACATGAGTCTATAAAACAGATTAATAACCGGCTGCCTCAGTAATTGAGACAGCCGCTTTTATTTAATATATACTATATCTTAATCCTGCCATTATTGAATGTGAATAGTTATGTACATCGAATTCTTCGGTTGTATTGCTATTAGTCAGATCCCTCTCAAATCTGTATTCAATTAATATATCAATAGGTTTTACGTTTATTTCAATCCCGCTTCCAACTGAATATCCGAATATAGCGGTATTGAATTCATCATATGCACGTTCACTCCCTTTGCGTACATTATAATTAACAAGAAAATTAATCTGAGGACCTGCTAATATATAAGGAGACATAAAACCTTTGTAAATATTATATTTAGCTAATGCAGCTAAGGAAAGATATTCTGTTATATTTTTAGTTTTACTTATTCCAATTGTTACATCAGGTTGATCAATTGGGGAGATAGGCACCTCTTTATATACACCTTTTCTTGAAAATCCCAATTCACCTTCAATTCCAAAATTATCCGTTAAATTAATTTCTACAAAGCCCCTTAAAGTATAACTGCTATAGTTTTCCCACTCCAGCTCTGCATTAAGAGGCTCATTAAAATACCAAATACTATTCGATATGTTTAAACCAAATTTTAATCCAACTTTTGGAATCATTTGTCCATAACTGATATTGCTAATTATTAAAAACGCTACAATAAAAATGATATTTTTTCTCATTTCAATCCTTAAAAATTAATTCCTACTAAAAATTGATTTGTATTAATTATTGAATCATTATATCGATAGATATAGCGGATATTAAGAGCTAATGAAGAAGATATTTTATATTTAACACCCGCTCCAATTCCAAAAAGGAACGCTGAATCATCCAGAGTAAAAGGTCCTTTATTACGAAATTCCAACGGTACTTCACCCTCAGTGTTATAATATCTTCCTGAACCAACGCTTGCAATCTGTTCTTCACTACTAAAGAAATTATATCCTGCTTCTATTAATCCATAAGGTAGAATTTTCTCGCCATCGAAAGTATATTCTAATCCCAAATTTATTGGAATTGATGAGTACTGAATTCTATTTATCTTATATGTCTTTTCTTGATATCCTTCTACATTATCGATTTTAAAATGACCATAAGACTTAATTAAATAATCACTTTCCTTAAACATATTAGAGTAGGCTATTGCTATTTTCAAATTAAGATTAGATGAAAGATTTGTAGTGCCTTCAAACTGAAATGTAGAACCCACGGTTGGAATAGTGTTAAAATTAATTCCGCCAAGAATACCCATATGAAAAGAAGAGAACATTTTTCCATCCGGTATTTCTTGGGAATAAATCATTGAATTAAGTAAGAGCAATAAAACTAAAGTTAATTTTCTCATAAGAGCTTCCATTTATTGTAGATAACAATTAAATAAATCCGCAATCACTAATAACGACAAATATAAACTATTCAAAAAAAAACTATTGAAATATGGCGATTACTGTCGGAATATTCAATCATATTTTGAGAAAATTAGGTGCAAAAATTTTTCTCTTTAAATTAAAAACTGCCCTTTTGGGGCAGTCTATTTTATCTATTATCTTTATTTATCCAAGCTAATTGGGCTTGCGTAATACTCCCCTAAACCGTCAACTGATGCTCCATTACCTCTTTGATCGATTCACCGATTATACGTATCGATTTATCTATCTGCTCTGCCGAAACATTAGTAAAATTAAGTCTCATCGTTTCAATTCCATCTGCAGGATTAGGATAGAAGAATTTACCCGGTACGAATCCCACTTTCTTCTCGATTGTTATATTATAAATATCTTCCATATCTATACCTTTAGGACCCTTAACCCAAAGGAACATACCGCCATCAGGTTTTGTAAATTCGCATCCCTCGGGAAAATATTTTTCAACTGCGGTAATCATTGCTTCTAATTTAGGGCGATATAACTCAATAATTTTATTTACTTGTCCGGGGACATATCCGCCGAGCAGATATTCAGCAGCTAATGCCTGAGCATAAGTGCAAGTATTTAAGTCCACTCCCTGTTTTACGATTACCATCCATTTACCTAATTGCTGAGGCGCAACAAAAAATCCTACCCTTAATCCGGGTGCGAATATCTTAGAAAATGTGGAAGCATAAATTACATTACTCTGCGCCATCGATTGTATCGAAGGAAGTTCCTCTCCTTTATAACGGAGTGCGCTATATGGATCATCTTCTACCAATAAGATATCATACTTCTTAATGATTTCGGCTATCTGCCGCCTTCTTTTTAATCCGATCGTTTTGCCCGATGGATTCTGGAAGGTCGGTACGGTATAAGCAAACTTAATAGGATAGTTTTTAATTATCTCTTCTAATGATTCGGGGATTAATCCCTCTGCATCGGTTTCAATTTTTACATATTTTGCTTCATAGGCATTAAATGCCTGCAAAGCTGCGAGATATGTAGGACCTTCGACTGCTACATAATCACCGGGAGAAATTAATAATTTACCGATAGAATCCAAAAACCCTTGTGACCCACTTGTTATATAGACATTATCTAATTCTGCTTCAATTCCTTTTTCTTTTAGATAATCGATCAATGCGTAGCGTAATGGATTGAAACCTTCGGTTCTATCATATTGGAGTGAGCATGAACCATATTTTTTTAGTACAACTTCGGTTAATTTTGGAATTAAATCTAATGGAAAACTATCGGGTGATGGAAGTCCGCCGCCCAAAGAGATCATGCCCGGATTAGCCGCTAATTTCAAAAGTTCTCTTATTGCGCTTGCTCTAATGTGCGATGTCCTCGTAGCTAATATTTTTTCAAAATCCATTATTCCCTCCTCATTATTACTTATTTCAATTAGTATATATTTGTTTTATTGCTTTAGATAACCGATCAATCCCCTCTATAATTTCTTCTTCGTTCAAGCTAGAAATAGAGAGACGTACATACTTTTTTACTTCAGGATAAGCAAAGAAATCTTTCCCCATTGCCACCCTCACTTTATAAGATAAACATATTTTATTCAATTCGTCATAATTTTGTTTTACGTTTTTCATGGTGAGCCAGATCGTAAATCCGCCATTCGGTTCAATCCATGTTACGTTTTTATTTTTAATTTTTTTATCCAATTCCTGAACCGCAAGTATCATTCTCTTGCGGTAAATCTTATGAATTCTTTTTATATGAAGTTCATAATGTCCCGAATTACAGAAATCAGCCAAAGCCGCCTGCTCGGGTAAAGTAGAACTAATATCGCTGAATCGTTTCAGAGTGGAAAGCCGATTGATACATTCAATATCCGCAGCTATCCAGCCGAGACGAATACCGGGGAATAAAATTTTAGAAAAGCTTCCGACATAAATTACCAATTGATTTATATCCATCGATTTAACCGGAAGGGATACCTTACCGAAATATTTCATCTCTTCTTCAAAGGCGTCTTCCACAATAAGCATATTATACTTTTCGCAAATTGCAATGAGCTTTTCCCGATGCTCTTGACTTGTGGTTACTCCGGTCGGATTCTGGAAATTCGGCATCGTATAGAAAAATATCGGAATCCCTTTTTTTAATTCACTCTCTAATACCGCTAAATCCACACCATCTTTTTTCATCGGTATTTCTACAATTTCGCAATTATAATACTTCAGAAGCGGGAATATCATTCCATAAGTAGGGGATTCCACAAATACACGCGATCCGGGTTTAACCAATAATTTCATTAATAGATCGAGTGCATTTTGCGCTCCATTTGTAATTAATATTTCTTTTGAGCTTACCGATATGCTATGAGAACGCAATCGGCTTGCGATATATTCTCTAAGCGAAATAAGTCCGTTGCATTCTCCATAATCAAAAACCATATCGCTCTCTTTTGAGATAGTTCTGCTTAAGGATTTATTAAATTCCTTTACGGGGAATATTCTTGTATCGGGATGAAGACGACCGAAATCGATTCCTTCAAACTTCTCTCTCTCTTCGCTGAATGGATAATTGATATTGCCGAACATAATATGGACTTCTTCAGATTGAGGATTAACTCGATTAACCCAATTAATCGTCCCCCCCTTTTTTTCTGTTGCGGGGGATTTCAGTTCTCTTCTCTGCCTTACGTAAGAATAAGAACCGGAGCGGCTTTCGATATATCCGAATGCCCATAATTCTTGATATGCTTTATAAATTGTAGTGCGGTTTACGCCAAGATGATCTGCAAATGTTCGGGTGGGCGGAAGTACATAGCCCGGCTTCAGGGATTCACTATCAATTTTTTCCTTTAATTGATGGAAGACCTGCTTGAATAATGGTATATCGCTATTCCGGTCTAAATTAAGAATCAGCATTTAAAACTCCGACATTTCTGTATAGAAAATATATAAAATTTGGCTCCCTAAAAACAGCCAATTATATGGTTGGTTAAGAGAGCCAATTTTTACAGTCATCTTGAGTTTCTACTGAAATTTATTTCTTATTACTTATGCTGCGCCTGATTTAGAATCAATTTCCGATGCTTCAGAATTTTTTAATAATACTGCATTCGTTATTTCTTCCTTTTCTTTCAGAATATTCTTCAATTCATCATCAAAAAAGAATTTATTCTTTCCAAATGCCGGAACTAGATCATCATACCAGATCGCCTTTTCATCATATTTAGCAAAGAAAGGTCTCCTTACCCAAGAACGATTTCTTCCTCGAATAAAATTAAGTACGAATACTTTCTCGCCATTAATTTCGGCAATTCCTTCTATACTTATTTTGCCCGGGGTAGCTGACATTGAAGGACCTCTTACCGTGCGGCATAATCCCGTTACGCTCGAATATGCTTTCTGGAATATATTAAATGCTTTATAAAGAGGCACGGCGAAATATTTTCTTGCGCCGGTATCTCTTTCTACGAACATATAATATGGCACTAAGCCGAGACTTAAATGATCCAACCACATTCTCGACCAGATACTTGCATCATCATTAATATGTTTTATTAATGGTGATTGAGTTCTGATTACTGCACCCGTAGAGAGTATTCTTTTAATTGCCTCGTGGGATACTTCTGTCGAAGATTCTACCCAGTGATTAAAATGACCCATTATAGATAAATGTTTTCCCGCAGAAGTTATTTGAGAGAAGAACTTAATCAAATCATCGGCTTCGGGATCGGTTACGTATTTATATGGCCAGTATGCTATCGATTTTGTGCCTATTCTGATATTTCTGATATGTGCATATTCTTCGCCTAATAGTGGTTCTATATAAGTTTTTAATTTTTCTAAATTCATAACCATCGGATCACCGCCCGTAAAAAGTATATCGGTAAGTTCTTTATGATCACGAATATATTTTAGAAATATTTTCGATTCATGAGTGGCAAATTTGATATCGGTATTACCCGTAAATTGTGCCCATCGGAAACAAAATGTGCAGTATGCATGGCATGTTTGACTGCTTGATGGAAATACAAGAGCTATCTCTTTATATTTATGCTGCACTCCCGGTAGCAAAACCTCATCATTATAAACTGACATATTAGCCGTTCGCTGTGCTGCCGGATGCGGATTTAATTTTTCCCGTATTAGGTTTGCTGCTTCTGTGATTTCTTCTTTTGGTGCATCCCTCCTTAAGAGATCCGCCATTGTATTAAAATCTTCTTCCTCTAACATCCCCTTTTGCATAAATGTCAATTGAAACATCGGGTCGTTTGGGACCTTGTTCCAATCTATTAATTCATCTACTACATAATTATTTGTCCGAAATGGAAGTACATTAGCAACTACTTTTGAATTGAACCTAAGTTCGGGTGAGAGTAACTTGAATTGTGGAATATCGTCGATATTCCTCAAGCTATAAAGTTTGAGTTTTTTCGGAATAACCATTTTTCACCTCACTATTTTTTTGAAAAGAACTAACAGAGGTTCTTTAGAATTTTAATTATAAAAGTCTTGAGATATCTGTCCTAATTCAATATAAGAAAAAGTAAGTTAATGTCAAACTAAAATCGGTCATCATTCGAAAATTTTTTTCGGCTCTTTTTCAGATTTTGAATTTCACTATTTGGGGAGATACTTGACTCAGAAATAATTCTTCTTTTGTTCTAATATCAGCTATTAATGAGGCACTAATTTAGAGCATAATTTTACTTAAGCTTAAGAGCTCTCGAGTTACAGAAAGTATGTTGAGGTATATTTAAAACAAAAAAAGCTGCCTTTCTCAAAGCAGCTTTTTTATTATAAGGTTGTTACCTTATTAATGTCATCGAGCTTTACAAATTTTTCATGAAATTTATAACTTTTACCTGCTTTCACAGTCTTAATCACTTTAACGTTTGTAAATGCTGCTTGTTTTTTGCCTTTAGCTTTATCTCCAAAGGATTGGGTTTTAGCCATTTTATAATCTCCGTTATTTTAGCATAAAAATATAACAAAAATAACATTTAAAAGGAAATATCAACCGACTTTAGACATAATAAAATCGGCAAGTATATTTCCGGTCTCTTTTAGATCAAAATCATCTAATAGCTCACTTTCAATTTCCACTTCATCTTTTTTAATAAGTTTTAGATTGCTTTTCTTAGCTTCTTCACGTTCTTTTTTTCTTTTTTCAGCTTTTTCTTTTTCGGCTTTTCTTACTTCCTCATTCAAAGAAAAAGTCTTCTTCGCTTTAGTTTCTTTATATTCTTCGATATCCTGCTTTACAAATTCATATTGAGGATCTTTTTCTATACGCAATTTATGCTTCTTTTCTAATTCGGGAATATATTTATTCAAATTGCCATATTTCTGATATTCGGAAGATTGAATCTTATCCCAAGGAAGAGCACTCGGCTTAGAGCTTTCTCCATATTCATGTTTATCGTATAATGATGGAAGTTCAATATCCGGTTCTACTCCTAAATTCTGTGTACTGCTTCCATTAATTCGATAGAACTTTGCAATAGTTATCTTTAGTTCGCCCGATTTATCTTTACTACTTAAGAATCTACTTAAATCGATAAGATTTTGGACTGTTCCTTTACCGTAAGAATTCTCGCCAACAATTAGTCCGCGACCGTAATCTTGAATTGCGGCAGAAAAAATCTCGCTGGCAGAGGCACTGAATCTATTAATCATTACAGCCAATGGACCGTCATAGACTATTGATGGATCAGGGTCTTTATCCACTTCCACTTCACCATTTGAATTTTTTACTTGAACAACGGGACCATCCTTAATAAATAATCCGGTTAATGAGATTGCTTCTTGAAGCGAACCGCCGCCATTATTTCTTAGGTCAAGAATTACTCCATCAACTTTCTCGTTTTTGAATTTACTCAATATCTTCTTTACGTCTTTGGTCGTACTCTTATAATCAGGGTCTCCGTTTCGCGCTGCCTCAAAATCACTATAAAAAGAAGGCAGCTTAATCACGCCCAATTTAAATGGTTTTCCATTCTCTTCAATATTAATTATCTCGTCCTTAGCAGCCTGCTCCTCGAGCTTTACTTTATCTCTTACAAGTCTTATCTCTTTAGGTATAGCATTTATACCATCTTCTTTTTTTAGAATCGAAAGGCGGACGACAGTTCCCTTTTTGCCCCTGATTAATTGAATAGTATCATCTAATCTCCAGCCAACTACATCTACGAACTCACCTTCATCGCCTTGCGCTACGGCTACAATTCTATCTTCTTCTTTTATCAAACCACTTTTAGCTGCGGGACCGCCGGGTACAATTGAAACAACTGTCGTATAATCATTCTCAAAACGTAATGTAGCGCCGATTCCTTCTAAAGAGAGCTTCATGCTAATATTAAAAGCATCGGAGGAGGAGGGAGATAAATAGTTTGAATGCGGATCATAAACTTCGGCAAATGAATTCATATATAATTGGAATACATCTTCTGCTTCATACTGCAAAATTAATTTGTAATAATTATCGTATCTCTTACCGAGGACATCCACTGTCCCTTTCCAATCTTTGCCCGAGAGTTTCAAATTAAGCGCTTCGTTCTTAATTCTAAGTCTCCATTCTTCGTTCATCTCTTTTTCATTTTCCATCCAATTTGCCTTTTCTCTATCGAGAGTAAAGGATTCATCTTTGGTAAAATCAAATTCAGTCTTTAATAACTCTTTTACGTATCTTACTCTTTCTCCAAGACGTTTTTTATACACATTAAAAATCTCATAAGCAGGATTGAGATTGCCCATTTTCAAATAATCATCAAGCATCAATTTATATTTCTCAAAACTTTCGATATCAGATTTATAGAAATATAATTTTTGGCTATCCATCGATTTGAGGTAATCGTCAAATATCAATACTGAAAGAGAATCATTAAGTGTTGATTTGCGGTAATGGTAATTTGAAAGAAGGTTAGTCAATAATTGATTCTTACGGATAAGGAATTCATCCGGAGCAATCACTTTATTAGTATCTATTTTATGATCTTTATCTAATACCGATTCAGGAGTTTGAGCGTTACAACCAGTAACAAATAGAAACATTATAAGTGCGAAAAGCAATTTCTTCATAAATAATCCGATTAATTATATTCTTTTATCTAATACAGTAAAATAAGACAATAGTTTCAAAAATGACGTGTAAAAATAGCAAAACTATATTGAAATGGATATTTGACTGCTAAATTGATTTGCTTATGGAAGAGAATTTTATGGATTAGTAAATTTATCCTCGATAATAAAAAAACCGCCCATGGCGCAGGGCGGCTTGTTCTAATTATAACTATCAGGAGATGGGCTAAAGCTCTCTATTAATTTAGCCAGGAGAAAACTTTTATAATTCCAACATATCCAATCAAACTGCTTATTTATCCCTAAGAAAACTTTTTTAATCCCTCAGCGGATCTAGCTACTGAATCTGACGGAGAAAATTTTTATAATCCCAACTTAGATTTTATCTCCTGTGGGATTGCATCTTTATGAACCATGATTGCAACTGTGCGTAATCTTATAAACGGTTCACTCATATACCAAAAGCCATCATACTTGCGATCTTTAGTTCCCCAAGAATTCTTGGTATAATAAAACTTAGTACCTTCTTGATCTTTTGCAACACCCGTAATGTGCATTAAGTGATCATCAGTTGTAGTATAAGTATCAAACGCATCTTGACGATCTGTTTGAGTAATTTGTTTTTCTTTTTCTGGTAACTTCTTTTCTTCCTTTGTCTGGTCGTCTTCTGCAGTTACTGGAACTACTGCATAACCCGGTTTGCTATAAAAATTTTCTTTTCCTACATCACCATCCCATGCTATCGAATAACCCTTGTCTATTGCATAATCCATTACTTTTACAATATCATCTATCGGCACATTATAATATTCGTCATCAGTCCAGTTATCGGGTATTTCCAAAACAAATGTTTTATAAAATGGGTGATGAGAAAATGAAGTTAATTCAATATAATCAGAAGATTTGATTCCGAGTTCATCAGCGAAACTTTTTGGTGTATATTTTTTCCCTTTGTATTCAAATTCGTTAGGGATTTCGCCTAAATATTTATTTAAAGTGAAATCGATAATATCTTTCCAATTGGTAGTGGTTTTTGTTCCGGTACGTTTAAGAGCAGATTTTAAAATTCCATCGAGCATATTTTCAAGTTCTGCATGATTATGTTCTTTATCACCGGGCATAATTCCGCTATATACTTCTTCGGGCATTGCACCAAATTTATCCATTATATGAAATACGTCATGTGCCTGACCGCCGGGACCAAAATTTCCCATTCCCATATATCTCATATATTTTGTGGCTTTAATCGGATAAGTATTATGAATAATAAACATTTCTGATAAATCATATTCCCCTTTTCCCATTCTAAGAAGCTCGGTCTCGATGAATGATGTTGTGGCGAAGCACCAGCAGGTGCCTGTTTTTGCTTGGCTTTTTACGGGTGTGGTTTTTAATTCTTTTACCATTGTAAATTCATGGCGGTCTTTTTTCTTATCCTTTTCTTCATCATCCTGTGCTTTTACAAGATTAACAAAAAAGAAAAAAACTAACATTAAGAGAAGTAAATATTTTGCTTTCATCCTTCCTCCGGGGAATACCGATTTATTAATTAGAAAATTTCTACTGTATCAAGAAATTTATAAATAAAAATCAATAAATACACATTGATATCTTTTTTATATTTTATTGCATTCCCTAAATTCAATCCTTATTTTTATTATTCAATTGAAATACGGACTGCAATGAAAAAATTCATCTTAATATTTGTAATCTCGATTCTTACAATCAGTGCACAAGAAAACCCAAAATTCGGAATAGTACTTCATGGTGGCGCAGGAAGCATGTCTAAAAAAGTTATCTCTCCGGAGCAAGAAAAAGAATACCGAGCAAAACTAAACGAGGCTTTAGATAAAGGTTTTCAGATTCTAAAAAACGGCGGAGATGCTTTAGATGCAGTTGAATCAGCGATTCAAATTTTGGAGAATTCACCTTTATTTAATGCCGGCAAAGGAGCAGTGCTAAATGCTGATGGCGATGTGGAACTAGATGCTTCAATTATGAGCGGCGATAATTTAAGAGCCGGTGCAGTTGCAGGAATTAAGCACGTTAAAAGTCCTATAGCTCTTGCTCGTCTTGTAATGGAAAAATCTCCGCACGTTATGATGATCTCCGATGGCGCAGAAAAATTCGCTAAGGAAATGGGTCTCGAGTTTGTCGAAAATAATTATTTCAAAACCGATGATAGAATAAATGACTTAAAAAAAATAAAAGAACGTGAAAAAGAAACTGAAAAAGAGAAACAAAAAAGTTCATTCGATAATATAAATATATTTGAGAAATTCGGTACTGTAGGAGTGGCTGCATTAGATAGTAAAGGCAATCTGGCAGCGGGGACATCCACAGGAGGAATGTCTAATAAGAAATATGGGAGAGTGGGAGATGCTCCGATAATCGGAGCCGGCACTTATGCTGATAATAAAACATGTGCAATCTCTTCTACCGGTTGGGGCGAATACTTTATTCGACTCGGAGTGGCAAAAGATATTTCTGATTTAATGGAATATAAAAATCTCTCGATTAGCGAAGCAGGAAATGAAGTAATTCAAAAGAAACTGCCTGCTCTCGGAGGATTCGGCGGCGTAATCGGAATCGACAAAACCGGAAATGTTCTTATGGAATTTAATACTCCCGGAATGTTCCGCGGTTATCACTTGGAAAAAGGCGAACCTGTTATAAAAATATTTAATGAATAGAAGAGGTTTTGATGGAAATTGCTGAAGTAAATTATTGGGCGGTTTTATTATGTGGTGTTGTTTCGATGGTACTTGGATTTATTTGGTATAATCAGTTTTTATTCGGAAAGATTTGGATAGAAACATTAGATATTACCGAAGATGAATTAAAAAAAGGTTTTGCTCCTTTTAAGACTTATCCATTAGCTTTTTTGGCGCAATTAATAATGGCTTATGTACTTTCTCGAATAATGACTTATGCTGATTTTACTACTATTATCGAGGGAGTTCGTCTAGCTTTCCTCGTATGGATCGGTTTTACTGCAATGACTATGCTTATTAATACACTTTATGAACATAAAACTTTAAAAAAATTATTCGTTGACGGAGGTTACCATTTAATTGTACTTCTTATCGATGGATTTATATTGGGTGCTTTTTAATTATGAATATTACTACTATTGTTTTTGATCTTGATGGAACTCTAATGAGTTCTCACGAAACTATCTACCAAGCTACCGTAAAAACTTTGAAGGAATGCAATTATAATGTTGATATGCCTGAAGATCAATTTTATACAAAAATCGGGATGCATTTCGAGGATCTATTTCGCGATTTCGGTTTCGCAGTCGATGATTTTGATTCGTTCATTGCTAAGTATAAATCGATTTATTTTGAGTATATTGACTTATCAATTATTTATCCGAATGTAATAGATACGATAAATTATTTATATGAAAACAGATACAATATAGCTCTTCTTACAACTAAGGCGCAGGATCAAGCAGATCTAATCCTGAAGCATTTTGGTCTTGCAGATAAATTTACATATATAATGGGAAGGCGACCGGGACTTCAGCATAAACCATCAGCCGAACCCCTTCTCTATATTCTTAAAGAATTAGATACACTCCCTAAAAATTGTATCATGGTGGGTGATTCAGAGCTCGATATTCTTTGCGGTAAAAATGCAGGTGCCTATACTCTCGGCGTTTCTTATGGATATCGAAGCAGCGATATATTAAAAACTTATAATCCTGATTTTCTTTGTGATGATATCAGTCAATTAAAAAATATATTAAAAAATGACACCTCAGATAAAAGCTGACTTATTAATTCATGAAGGATATGCACAAATAATCTTTCATAATCCAAAAGGTAATTCGCTTCCATCGTCTCTATTAAATGAAATTACCAAAAGTATAGTTTCGCTAAATCACAACGATGACGTTAAAGTGATTATTATCCAAAGCGAAGGGAATGTATTCTGCGGCGGAGCTTCATTTGATGAACTCTCAAATCTAAAAGATTTTGAAGCTGGTAAAAAATTTTTTATGGGTTTTGCCGATCTCTTTCTTGCAATTAAGAACTCCCCCAAATTAATAGTCGCTAAAATTCATGGTAAATGCGTTGGAGCCGGAGTGGGCTTAGCTGCCGCATGCGATTATTCTCTCGCCTCTGCTAATGCATCGGTTAAATTAAGCGAACTAAGTCTCGGAATCGGTCCATTTGTAATTGGTCCGGTTCTAGAACGTAAAATCGGGCTTTCTAATCTTGCTAAACTTGCCATCGAAGGCGAATGGCTAAGCGCAGAATGGGCTTTCAATGCAGGATTATTTAGCAGAATAACGTTCTCGAACGAGGAGATGGAGCGCGATATAGATCAAATAATTAAAAAATTTCTTAATGCTAATCCCGAAGCACTTAAAGAACTTAAAAATACTCTTTGGAAAGGTACCGAGAATTGGAGCACCGAACTAGAAGAACGTGCTGCTTTAAGCGGAAGTCTCGTCCTTTCTCCGTTCGTAAAAGATTTTATAAATAAATTTAAAGATTCTTATAAATAATAGAACTTATTTACTCTTTTTGTGGTTTAATCTTTATTGATAATAAATGAGATTATATGAGATATCTTTTCACACTTATTTTGATGTTCGTTTTGATATTTGGTTTTCAGTTTTATTTTATCCGAAAAACTTCAAATACAATTCTTTACTTATTTCCTCGAATTAAATTAGAGCTATTTAAAAAAATTCGTTGGGTAACGATCGGTTTTCTCAATCTATTCCCTATCGGAATTATCCTCGGATTTATCTATTATTTTATTACAAACGATGCAATTGAATTTCCGCCTCTGAATATTTTTGTTAATTATATTATTGTATTTCCTTTTTGGATTTATTTCCTGATTATATTACAATCGATAGTTTTTTTCTTATTAATCGATATCGCGAGATTAATTGCATATCCTTTCTATAAAAAGCATAAAGACCGGATACTTGCCGGAATTTATAAAGGGCAATTCGCTTTAGTAGTTTTCTTCTTGTTCTATGTGCCTTCTAGAGTTATTTATGATTATAATAATGTTGAAGTGCGTGAAGTAACATATCATAAACCGGTAGATGAAAAATTAAAATCGCTCAGGATTGCTTTTATATCTGACATACAAGCCGATCCTTATACTAATGAGAATCGATTAAGCAGATTCGTAAATAAAGTGAATTCTCTAGATGCCGATTTAGTTTTAATAGCGGGGGATTTAATTACTTCGGGTAAGTATTTCGTCGAGACTTCGGCTAAATATAGCGGTATGCTAAAATCCAAAAACGGAGTTTATTCCTGTGTCGGAGACCATGATAATTGGGTTGATAGAAGCGATACCGAACAGAGTCTTCGTACAGTAGAAACTGCCCTAGCAAAAAAAAATGTCTTTATGATCGATAATGAAAATAGGTACTTTGATATAAATGGCGCAAAAATTAAAGTGAGTTTTGTTACGAATACTTATGTGGAAACTATATCAGATAAAACAATAAAATTAATTACAAATGGCGGTCAAAAAGCCGATTTAAAGATATTTCTTACACATCAACCGCGTCAAAAATTAATAGATGCTGCTTTAGAACATAATTACAATCTTTATCTTGCGGGTCATACTCATGGCGGACAGATTACTTTGCTATTCCCGTTTTATGAACTTTCTCCTACAATTTTTGAAACGCAATTCGTTAAAGGCGATTTTTATTTCGGAGATATGTTAATGATTGTTACTCGTGGACTCGGTATGTCTCTGGCCCCCGTAAGATATAATGCAACTCCGGAAATTACGCTTATAACTTTTAAGTAATTAAATCTGCAAGAGAACTATAATCGGCATCAAAAAGCCGTTTATATGTTCTCATTGCATAGGCATCAGTCATTCCCGAAATATAATCGCATATCAGACGTGCCTTTACATTCTTGCTTTTTGCGTCCCTTACTAATTTATCGTTGAATTCCGGCAGTATCTTAAACTTATGATTATTTTTTATATATCCTTCATGAAATACGTTGAACAAGCTTTCCACCATTTTATTTCCTTTATATTCCATCTGGTGAAGCTGGGTTGACTTAAATACTATATCAATAGCAATCTTTTTATATAACTCGACCTTATTAAATATTTCTGGTTCAATGATTAAGTTGTATTTATATCTATTTGTTTTTTTATCAATAAAAGACTTTCGTTTTTCGATTTTAACCGAGCGAATAAATTCACCGATTTGATAACCGAACTTTGCCTTGAATTTCCTTTTCTTAATCCATTCTATAATATCGTTTATATATTTTTCCTCTTCGCCGGTGATACTATTATTTTCTGCCCACTTAGTAAGCTTTGCTATATTAATAAAACCACCCGAAATACTATCGACAAGATCATTTATAGCATAGGCTGTATCATCAGCCCAGTCCATAATTTGGCATTCAATACTCTTAAAATCATTAAGTGCTTCGGGAGATTTGAATTCTTTTGAATAATCTTTTTTATCGAAGACGTAACTTATTATTTCCGATTGATCATTATACAGAAAATGATTTTCGGGTTTGCTAAATTCTTTATAAAGGGCTTTATACTTAAGTATTCCATCGAGGAAGGCACGAGTAGGGTTCATGCTTCTATGGCTATCGCCTTCGCGATAAAAATTATCAGTTATCGAACGTAAAGTCTGAGCGTTACCTTCAAATCCGCCGAAAGGCTGCATCAACTTATTTAATATTCTTTCTCCGCTATGTCCAAATGGTGGATGACCAATATCATGAGCCAGACAAATAGACTCAACAAGATCAGGATCAATAAAATATTCTTCATTTAGAATACCGGTTTCTTTTGATAAGAGAAAATTACAAATTGATCTGCCAATCTGTGCCACTTCTATTGAATGTGTAAGTCTTGTACGATAGAAATCAAATTCACCGGGAAGAAAAACTTGTGTCTTTCCTTGAAGCCTTCTAAATTCAGATGAATGGATAATGCGATCTCTATCGATTTGAAAAGCAGTTCGATAATCATCTATTCTTGTATTATGCTTTAATCGATCGACATCAAATTCATTATAAAATTTATTTTTCATTTTCTTTTTTTTTCCATCTTAGTTGATTCTTAAGAAGAAGGAATCAATGCTTTTAGTAATCCGTCATTAAATTTATTTGTATTAAGATCATAGATTCCGAAACCGGAACAGAACTCCCAATAATGAAAACTAATTTTAGAAGCTACTGCTTGAGATGCTATAAAAGCAGTCCATCTAATTCTTGAATCCATATCAGCTTTAGAAAAAGCTCCGAACTCACCTAAGTTTAGAGGAACTTTCTTAGAATTAGCCCAGCTTATCATAATATTGAAATCATTAATAACCGCATTCTTTTCTGATGTGGTTCCATTCCATTTCCTGCCTAACCAAGCATTTGAACCATTTACCCAGTCAGCTCCCTGATGAGTAAATTCAAATGGACTATAATAATGGAAAGAGACTATAACATTATTTTCATTAGCTGGTAATGTAAGTCCGCTTAATCCATTTACTCCGCCCCAATTAGATAAACCAATCAATACGGTGCGTATCGGATTTGTTTTCCTGATTATCATTAATGCTTCTTTATAGTATTGGTCCCAAATCTGTGCAGTCATTGCGCTATTCGGCTCGTTCAATATTTCAAAGAAAACTTTATTAGATTGATTTTTATAACGCTCGGAGATTTGTTCCCAAAGTTTTAAGAAACGCTCTTTTTCTGATGCCGGCGTAACCATTATCTCATCATAATGATGAATATTGATAATAACGGCAAGGTCATATTTTATCGCTTGATTGATTACCCAATCGATTCGTGAAAAGAAATTTACATCGATTGTATATGGAGAAGATTTTAGTGAATGAGCCGACCATTTGATCGGAACACGAATAGAATTGAAACCGGCATATTTAATTAATGCAAAATATTCTTCTTTTAAGAACACTCCCCACTCACCTTCTTTAGGAGCTTCGAGTGCATTGCCAAGATTTACTCCCCTTCCGAGCAGTTCATTTTGCTTGAATACATATTCATCTCCTACCTCTGTGGGTATCGGCGAAACCGGATCGTCTGAATTATCGCATCCGGCAATCACAGTTATAATTAGTAATAGTAAAATAATAAACTTAGTTTTTATCATTTGTCTTCTGAAGGATTGATTTGAATTTTTTTATTTAATAAAACTTTAGAACCGGCACCGAGACTTAAAACTGTTCTCATTGCTTCTTCAACGGGATAATCGATAATGGTAACGTTATCTTTATGAATATGATAAATATATCCGCCGGTGGGTGCAGGTGCCGATGGAACAAATACCGTATAGTAATCATCAATTTGATCTGTTATAAACGCTGTAATTAGAGTATCGTTTCCAAAAGGTCTAACTAATGCTACTCCTTTAAAAAGAATTTTTTCGCCGCCGAATAATTGTATTACCGTTTCCTTTATAATTTTATATAATGGTACTCTCTTAAGAAAACGTTCCTCCATAAATTCAAAAAATATTTTGCCTATCTTTGTTTGAACAATCAACCCGACTATAAAAAAGATTATAAGCATTATAGCTATTGCTATTAGAGAAGCTACCACTCTTTCAATATTTGTAGTTTCGATTAGAATGTTTGTAATTGGTCGTATATACGAAGTAAGGAAATCGAAAAACCATTTCAATACAAATATGAGTACGATTATAGGTAGTACTATAAGGAAGCCGCCGAAAAGTGTTGTCCGTATGAATATCTTTATTTTGCTCATTTTATCCGTTTATTGAATTGTCAAATTTAAGTAAAATTTTTTATCATCTCATTATATTTTGAATGAAATGAAAAATTGATATATCTTTTCATAGATGAATATCCCCTTAATTAAAAATATCGTCTATATTTTTCTTCTAATTTTTATTTTAATTTCATGCTCAAAAAAAGAAGAAAGCCCTTTATCAAATTCTCAATATTTTTTGAGATATCATATTGATGAGGCAAAAATAGATTCCGGTTTTTTATTCAAAGATTCTCATTTACAAAAAATTCTCATTCTGCTTAATAAAGAATACGATAAATCTAAGATTATAGAAATTCTAAAAATTTCTTCGATTGAATATGATGATTACACAAATTCACTATTTGGAAGCGGATTAATAAAAAAAACGGATAGTGGAAAATTTATTCCTTCATTTCCGATTATAGATTTTACCGAAGAAAAAAAGATAAAAAAAATATCTATACCTATCGGGGAGGATATTTCATTAATAGTAATCGACCGACTGAAAAATATTGAAAATGAAATACAAAAACTTCCTTCTTACTCGCCTAATAACTATAACCTACGATATTTTATTTTTTCGGATATCCTATTAAATAGTAGGCAAATAAAAAACATTAAAGAAAACTTTATAAAAAGCAGAGCTCCTATAAGAGAAGATAGGCATATATATTTAGCTCTGATAGAGGGTAACACTTCCTTCGGTGATAGTTCTTATCACTCTTTTATCAATGCCGAACTAAATGAAAATAGTGATGCTTTTGAATTTCACAAATCCGAAAATTTTTCTCCTGCAGATATAGCTCAATTTCAAATTATAGCTGACATTATAAAAAAAGATTTATCTGATTACCTGAATAATAAGCGCAGATTAATTTTAGAAAATTACTCTATATCGAATTTACAAAAGACAACATCATTCAAAGAATATACTTTCTGGGTATATCAATATATAGTAAACGATGCCATTAAATCATTAGTAAAGCATGGCGTTATTATTCAACCAAAACATAATTGAATTATTATTCCACTTAGCTACTGTCGATTAAAAATAATACGAAAAACCGTCCCTTTATCTTTTACACTATGAGACTTGATAACTGCATTATTTAGATCGCAATATTTTTTTACCAATGCTAGTCCGAGTCCATTACCTTCGTATCTTCTTGTATATCCCACTTCCTCTTTTAAAAACGGTGTAAATAGTTTTTGCATATATTCGTGCGACATACCAATTCCCGTATCGGCGATTTGAACAAAGAATGATTCTGTGGAAATATCTTCAATTAATATCTGCACTTTTCCTTTTTCGGTAAACTTAATTGCATTTTCGATTAGGTGCATAAATACACGTCTCAATGAATAATTATCACCTGAAATAATTGTGGATTTGCTTTTTGATTCCAAAGAAAAAAGCAATTTTTTCTTGTTTGCAAGAGGTAAAAATTCATCATAAAGTTTTTGAATTATTGTGTTTTCAAGATCGAATACTTCTTCATTAAATATGTATGTATCTGTAGTAAGCTCACTCATATCAAGAACTAATTCTACGGTACGCATTATTCTATTGCTTTCTTCTAAGATTGCATCCACAATTGTAATATTATCATCGCTTAATTCCGATCCTAATTCCTCTTTGAGGAAAGTGGATGAATTAACAATTACATTTAATGGAGTTCTAATCTCATGCGATATTTGAGAAAGAAATTCAGTCTTTAATTTATCCGATTTTTCGGCTCTTATTTTCGCATCAATAATTGCTTTCTCGGCGCGTTTACGCTCGGTAATATCTTCTATTGAACCTTCATAAGATTCCACTTCGCCTTTATCATTTTTAATAGCGCGGCTGCTTTCTCTAACGAAAATTCTTTCGCCATTTTTCTTTCGCCATTCGGATTCAAACCCGATAACTTTTTCATTCTTTTCTATTAATGCAGAAAATTTATCTTTCGAAGAAAGATCTATATAAAAACTTTCAGTTTTGTTTTCGGCTAATTCATCAAAAGAATGGAAACCAAGCATGTGAATCAGTGCTTTATTCGCCATCGTTATCTCACCTGAAGTATTCGTCTTATAAATACCGAGTGCAGAATTTTCGTATAAACTTCTGAATCGTGTTTCGCTATCGATCAATGCTTTTTCGGCGGCTTTTCTTTGTGTAATGTCCTGTTTAATTGCTACAAAATTTAGAATCTTCTCTTCACTATTTTTTACCGGTGTAATCACCATCTCTTCATCATACAAAGTGCCGTCTTTTTTCTTATTTCTGATTTCTCCCTTCCAAGTCTCACCCGCTAAAATCGTGCTCCACATCAATTCATAATAATCTTCTTTTTGAATTCCTGATTTCAATATGTTTGTTTTTTTGGCTAATGCTTCTTTTGAAGTGTAGCCGGTTAATCTCGTAAAAGCGCTATTAATCCATTGAATCATTCCATCTTTATCGGTAATAACAATAGCGTTATCAGCCACTTCTAATGCGGTACTTTGCAAAGCAAGCTGATCCTGAATAGTTTTTTGCTCGGTGATATCGGTAATAAATCCTTCCAATGCTATCAAATCATCATTCTCGGAAAAGATTCCCATACCCTGCTCATAAACCCACTTTTCAAAATTCTTAAGAGTTTTTATTCTATACATTAATTGATACGGTTTGCGCGATTCCACAGCATTTTGAATTGTATGCCAGACTCGGGATTTATCCTCCGGATGAATTAAATTTCCATAAGATATTACTCTATTATCTATAAATTCATCTGCCTTATATCCCGTTATTCTAAAACATCCATCACTAATATATTCCATACGGTAGTTTGGATCATTTGCGCATCGATAAACTATTCCGGGCAGATTACCGATTAATGTACTTAATTTCCTTTCACTTTCTATTAATGCAGTCTCTGTTTTTTTCTTCTCGAAAGTTTTTCTTTTTAAGTCCTCTTTTGCCATACTAATATCTTTATCATATAAGTTCTTCTGCTTTTCATACTTAATGAAAACAAAAATAGCGATAAAGGTTAATGATAAACTTGCAATCATTAGTCCTAGTTGTATATAAGAAAATACTCTGGATTCACTTTTTAAGATGCTTTTTAATTGATCATCTATTTTATTTGATAAGTCTGATATCGAAGAATAAACTTCATTCCATTCTTTTCTTGTAGCACTATCATTAACTTTTGCTTCACTAAGGAGATTAGAAAGAGATCGAAAACGTACTAATAGTAACTGTAATTCTTCGGTATCGTTTTTAATTGATTCGCTGCCGGAAATATTAAAAATCAGGTCTAAAGTGCTTTTTTCTTTTTTAAGTTTATCATTGTAGAAATTTACTAGTTCAAGATGCTCCCAAGCTTGTTTTACGGATTCTTCATCGTTAGTTTCGATATTTTTAAGCAGGAGGATTTTAGACTGGGCAAGATTCAATTTCATCTCTATACTTGCCTCGAAAAGGGCAGAATAATTATTATTTAACCGGATTCCCATTAGCAAACTCACCGCAAAGGCAATGGCTAAAATTACACCAAAGGTAAAAATTACCAGGTAAAATTTTCTGAATGGTGAATTTATTTTACTCAAATGACTCAAAATCAATACCTACTTATTAGTATATCTCTAAAATAATGTAAAATCAGCTAATTTTTACCGATTATTTTTACATTTTTACTTCTCTCATGCAAAAATTCTGCCAACTTTATTAAATTCACCTTTTTTATCACTTTCTTACCCCATACTAAAGATTAAGTCTTAAAATTGGTAAAATAATTTTATATATTTTATTACTTAAAATTGGCTAAAATGGAAAGGCAAAATTACGATAATGTTGTAAAATTCTTCGTCTCCGTAATCGGTATTATCTTTATACTTGCCGTACTAAAAGAATTGCAGGCTCTTTTTATTCCGTTTGTAATTGCATATTTCTTATTTTTTATTTTCCATCCCGTAAATATTTATTTTGAAAAGAAAAAAGTACCTCAAGTCGTAACAATAATTTTAGATGTTGTTTTGATGGCATTAATAATTTGGGGTTTAACAAGCTTAGTTCTAGGATCGGTATATCAAATTAATCTGGAACTTCCTTTTTATATTACAAAAATAAATCAGATAGTAAGCAATGCGGCAATATCCCTTGGAGTAAAGGACAAAGCTTATACCGAATTCCAGATTGATCAATTGTTTTTATTGATCGATTTCTCAGCGATTGCCGAGAGTTTCTTAAATAGTACTCTTTCATTTATTACGACCGTTGGTTTAGTTCTCTTCTTCTTTATTTTTATCAGTAGCGGACATGATAAAATTTATGAGGCATTAAGAAAAAGATTTGAAGAGAAAGACCTTGAAAAAAAGGAAGAAAATCCTTCTCAAATATTTAATATAAAAGATACGTTTAATCATATTGTTCATCAGGTTCAGAAATATATTCTCACAAAATTTTTAATCAGCTTAGTTACGGGAATTATTATAGGATTTGTTTTATATCTTTTTAATGTTAAATTCTTCTTTATTTGGGCACTATTGACAGTATTCCTTAATTTCATACCAAATTTCGGTTCAATTATAGCAGTACTTTTCCCAGCATTAATGTCGCTTATTCAGTTCGATTCATTCGGATATTCACTCTTAATTCTTGGTATCATGATAGTAATTCAAAATATTATCGGTAATATATTAGAGCCGAAAATATTCGGAAGCAGTCTTGGAATTAATCCGATAGTTATCTTAATATCCTTAATTGTATGGGGATATATATGGGGAATAGTAGGAATGTTCCTATCCGTACCTCTTACGGCAATTCTAAAAATTTCACTTTCGGGCACAAAATCGCCCAATTTGCGCCTAATCAGTGATTTGATGAGCAATTAATATATTTCTTTTCTATCTATATCCACTGATTTATAAAATATACTCTAATCTGATGAATAATTTAAATATACTTTTTAGCGAAACTTTGCCCCCTCGCAAAGAATTTATACTATGAATTGGAAATGTAATTAGGAATAACCCGCCCCCTCAGACTCAAATTTCGCTTTATTTTAAATTTAACTAATAATTAAATCTCATGATTTTTCGCCGTTAAGGTCATTTCTTTTTTTGATGCAAAAACTACTTTTTTTTATTATATTCATTTCATTAATAATTAATGAATAATAAATAAAATAAGTATAAGAACAAGATGGTCCAAGCAAGGCAATTGCTATTCAACGGGAGACTGATTGAATAGAGGAAAGTCCGAACTCCACAGAACAAGGTGCCGGGTAACACCCGGGAACTGAGAAACTTCGGTTTCTAAAGTTACGGAAAGTGCCACAGAAAATACCGCCAAATTAAGAGAGATGTGATAGGATACCGATGGTATCTGTTCATTGATAGTCTATTGGTAAGGGTGAAAAGGCAGGGTAAGAGCCTACCGCTTTCTCGGTAACGGGAGAGGTCCCTTTGGGAGTCCTTTTTTTTTAAGGATCAAGGTAAACCACACTCCGGAGCAAGGTCATGTAAGAAGAGCTTTTTTGCTTTTAGCAAAATACAAAGTGGTTCGCTTTGTTGTCTCTTTGGGTAGATCGCTTTGATTGCATTAGTAATAATGTAACAAGATAAATAATTGCCGCCTTCTTAATTGAAGGTAACAGAATTCGGCTTATTTGCTTGGACACACTTATTCTTTACTGCGGAAAATAGATATGCAAAAAACCCGCTGGAGAATAAAAGATATTCCCGATGAAAAATCGGTATTGGCATTAGCCGATAGTTTGAATATTTCCAATTCGCTCGCCGCTCTTTTAATACAAAGAGGGGTTACGAATTTCTTTGAAGCAAAATCATATTTCCGTCCTTCATTGGATCTATTACACGATCCATATCTAATGGATGGAATGGCAATAGCCTCCGCCCGCGTTTTGAAAGCTCTAACCAATAACGAAAAAATTTGCGTCTATGGTGATTATGATGTCGATGGCACTTGTTCTGCCGCATTGATGTATCTATTCCTAAAAGAACTAGGTGCCGATGTATTCACTTATATCCCAAATAGAATTACCGAAGGTTACGGAATCTCAAAAATGAGTATTGATATAATTAAAGAAAAAAATACTTCTTTAATTATATCGGTCGATTGTGGCATCACGGCTGTCGAAGAAATTGAATATGGAAATCAGTTAGGTATTGATACGGTAGTATGCGATCATCATCAAGCAAAGGATGTACTTCCTCCTGCTTTTGCAATATTAGACCCTATTAAACCGGGATGTAATTACCCGTTCAAACATCTATCGGGAGCAGGTGTAGCTTTTAAATTAGCAAGAGCAGTCGGTGCTCGTATAGGAAAGAAATCACTTCCATTAAAGTATCTCGATCTTGTTGCATTAGCAGGTGCGGCGGATATCGTTCCTCTTGTAGATGAAAATAGAACTTTAGTTCGTGAAGGGCTTGATTTAATTAATTCAAATCCACGTCCCGGAATTTTGGCACTTTTGAAATCTGCTAAGATTGAGCCGGGCAATTTATCGGCGGGTCAGATAGTATTTACTATCGCACCGCGTATTAATGCTGTCGGAAGATTGGGCGATGCAAATAGAGCTGTGGAACTTTTCACTACCACCGATCCAAAGCGAGCAATGGAATTAGCCTCCGTACTTGAAGGCGAGAATACGGCTCGAAGAAGAATAGATGAAAAAACTTTCGGGGAAGCACTTAAATTAGTGGAAGATGAACATGATCTCGCCGCCGATCTCGGAATTGTCCTTCATAATAATGATTGGCATCCCGGAGTAATTGGTATTGTAGCATCTCGATTAGTCGAAAGGTATCATCGTCCATCGGTGATGTTAACGACTATCGATGGAGTGGCAAAAGGTTCGGCAAGAAGTATTCCCGGATTTAATATCTATGAAGCACTGCAAGCATGCGAACATCTTCTGCTTCAATTTGGCGGGCATGAAGCCGCTGCCGGTCTAGCTGTGGAAATCGATAAGATAGATATCTTCAAAACCGAGTTTAATATTGCACTAAAAAAATGTATGACTCAAAAAGACGTAATACCGGAAATTTCTATCGATGCTAAACTTGTATTTTCTGAAATTACACCAAAGTTTTTTAGAATCTTGAATCAATTCTCTCCATTTGGACCGGGCAATAGTAAACCCGTATTCCTTAGCGAGGGTGTATCACTTGTTTATCAACCTCGCATAGTGGGTACTAATCATCTTATTGCTACATTCAAGCAGAATGGGGGCGATAAAGTTTTTGATTCGATCGGTTTTAATCTCGGTGATTTTATCGAGTTTATTGATAAAGACCGCGATCTTCTCGATATTGTATATACCTTGGAAATAATCACTAAAGATGGAAAACAATTTCCGCAATTGAGACTTAAGGATATCCGGATACATGAGAATAATAGGAATTGATCCCGGAACAATTGTTACAGGATTCGGAGTCGTTGATTATAATGGCAACGAATTAAAATATATTGCTTCGGGCATAATTAATATTCCTCCTAAAGATGAAATGGCTAATCGTTTGGAACTGATTTATGATTCGATTGATGAGAAGATAAAATTATATAAACCAACTGAATTTTCTATTGAGACCGCTTTCTTTAATAAGAACGTTCAATCGGCTCTAAAGATTGGATATGCAAGGGGAGTTTCCCTCCTTGCTGCCGTCCATAATAAACTTAATGTAAAAGAATATTCACCTCGTGAAATAAAAAAATCTGTTACAGGAAAAGGTGCGGCAACTAAAGAGCAGGTTCAATTTATGGTTGCTAAAATTTTATCGCTTAAAATCGATAAAATAAAATTCGATGAAACAGATGCGCTCGCTGTTGCTATCTGTTATTCGTTCAAGTCTCTTTCCGGAATTGTTAAATCAAAGAGCTGGAAAGATTTTATAAAAGCTAATCCCGAGAGAGTAATTTTATGATTGGTTACATATCAGGAAAATTTCTATCAAAGAAACCGAATAAAGTATTGGTGGATGTAAATGGTGTAGGATATTTAGTGAACATCTCCTTGAATACTTTTGAAAAACTTGAAGGTAAAACCGAAGCGGCGTTCTTTACCTATCTAAATGTTCGCGAAGATGCGCTTGATCTATATGGCTTTACTACTACTTCCGAGAAAGAGATGTTCGAACTATTAATAAGTGTTAATGGTATCGGACCAAAGGTTGCTTTGAGTGTTCTTTCCGGAATTCAGTTGCCCGATCTAAGAGAAGCAATCTCATCGGGAAATATTGCACGAATTATTTCGACACCGGGAATTGGAAGAAAAACCGCCGAGAGAATGATTATTGAACTTCGTGATA
>CALDDL010000291.1 GCA_937936675.1 uncultured bacterium | reverse complement strand
AATGAACCTACGGCTGCTGCGCTTGCTTATGGTCTTGATAAAAAACATAAAGATCAAACGGTTGCAGTTTATGATCTTGGTGGAGGTACTTTTGACGTTTCTATTTTACAGATAGGAGACGGTGTTTTTGAAGTAAAATCTACTAATGGTGATACTCATCTTGGCGGCGATGATTTTGATCAAAGGTTAATCGATTATTTAGCTGATGAATTTAATAAGCAAGAAGGTATTGATCTAAGAAAAGATCCAATGGCTCTTCAGAGATTAAAAGAAGCTGCCGAAAAAGCAAAAATTGAACTTTCATCTTCTGTACAGACTGACGTTAATCTTCCCTTTATTACTGCAACTCAAGATGGACCAAAACACTTAAATCTCAATTTATCCCGTTCAAAATTTGAGCAATTAGTTGATGATTTAATTACTCGCACAGCCGGTCCATGTGAAAGAGCAATGAAGGACGCAGGATTAGATGCTTCGCAGATTGATGAGGTTATTCTTGTCGGCGGTTCTACAAGAGTTCCTAAAGTTCAGGAATTAGTAAAGAAACTTTTCAATAAAGAACCACATAAAGGTGTTAACCCTGATGAAGTTGTTGCAATCGGTGCCGCAATTCAAGGTGGAGTTTTAGCTGGAGATGTTAAAGATGTATTATTACTTGATGTTACTCCTCTTTCTCTTGGAATTGAAACTCTAGGCGGTGTAATGACAACTTTAATCCCTGCAAATACTACAATACCGACGAAGAAAGGTGAAACATTTTCGACTGCTGCCGATAGCCAGCCGTCGGTTGAGATACATATTGTTCAAGGCGAAAGACCTATGGCAGCCGATAATAGATCACTTGGACGATTCCACTTAGATGGTATTCCACCGGCACCTCGTGGTGTTCCGCAGATTGAGGTTAATTTTGATATTGATGCTAACGGAATTCTTCACGTTTCAGCTAAAGATAAAGGAACAAATAAGGAACAAAGTATCCGTATCACTTCATCAAGCGGATTAAGCCAAGATGAAATTGAAAAAATGAAAAATACTGCTAAAGAACATGCTGAAGACGATAGAAAGAAGAAAGAAGAAGTAGAAATAAAGAATCAGGCAGATAACTTAGTTTTCCAAACTAAGAAACAAATTTCTGAACTTGGCGATAAGATTGAAGCTAACGATAAATCAAGACTTGAAGCTGAAATCGCTAAATTAGAAGAAGCAATCAAGACCAATAATAGCGCAGAGATTAAGAGTGCTACAGAAAGTCTTCAAAAAGTATGGGGAGAAGCTGCACAGAAACTTTATCAGCAACCGGGTGCAGGTCAAGGTCAGGAACCGAATGCAGGTCAGCAACAGCCGCCTAAATCGGAAAATCAGTCTCAAGACGGTAAAGAAAATGCTCAAGACGCTTCTTATGAAGTTGTTGATGATGATAATAAGAACTAAGAATAATTATGAATTCACTTCAGAAAATAAAAAGTTGGGAGGAAGCCCTTGAATCAGAAAATTGGGTAGCTCCATTAGTTGATATTGAAGAATCAGTTAAAGACTATATTATTATATGTCAATTGCCCGGCGTAAGCAAGAACAATATGAAAATAAAGATAGAAGATGGACATCTTGTTATAATGGGCAGAATTGATTATGAATGGAGAAAGAATAAAAAATATGCTCATAGAGAATCAGAATTGAGTAATTTCTATCGAAAGTTCAAATTAACTGATGGAATTGATGGTGATAGTGATAGTATCGAAGCAGAATTAGAGAATGGGATATTATCAATTAAGCTTCCAAAGAAGGGTAAAACCCAGAAACGAATAATAGAAATAAAATAAAAATTGAGCCGGTTGATAGCCGGCTCTTTTTTTTATTGCAAAACGAAAATGAAATAGCTATTTTTACAGTCTATTTTTTAGGGCTCGTAGCTCAGTTGGTTAGAGCATCTGACTCATAATCAGAGGGTCGTTGGTTCAAGTCCATCCGGGCCCACTTCAAAACCTCGTTTTTTATACCGAAAACGAGGTTTTTTCTTTTAAACCCTCCCATTATGTCCGAGATTGTTACTAAAATTGTTACTAATCTTACATTGCGAGATTTGTTTTTTCATCTCTCTTTTCGATGCCTTTGAATATATCTAACTTATTTAGGTCTTCTTTTATCTGTTTTTTATTAATTGCTGTGTAATAGGTGAGGGTAGTTCTTATATCTGTGTGGTCTGCCAATTCTTTCACTATGTGTAATGGTAAATTATTTTCTAATAACTTCGTAATAAAAGTTTTTCTAAACTGATGTAAAGTGTAAGTCCGAGATAGAACTTTTTCAAGGGGTTCATTAACAGTTATTCCTAGTGCGATTTTTTTTCCCTTTTCCTCATTTCTTTTTTTTGCATCTTCTATCATCTTAAGCTGTCCCTTCCGGAAAAATTTTATCCCTTCATAGTTGTATCCTAATATTTTCCCGCTTAGTCTTACCCCTTCTTCCTTTAATAATTCGATAATCTCTTTAGTCAAAGGGAAAATAAAATCTCGTGTCCTTTTGATGTTCTGCGCTCTTATTATTTCTTGGTCCCATTTTATGTCTTCCCATTTTAATTCCACAGCAGTTGATTTTCGGAATCCGGTAATTAATAAAAACTTTAAAAAGAAATATTGTTTTTTGTTCTTAGCTTTGAAATAATTTAAGATGAGTTCTAAATCAGAATCAGAAATTACTTGTACCGGTTTGCTTTCTCTTTTAGTCCGTGTAATTATATTTTCTTTAATAACTCCGCGCTTTTTATAATGCTCAAATATTGCGTACAAATGGGCATTATAAATACCTTTTGAAGTGATAGAGAATTTTTTTTCTTGGTATAATTTCATTAGTTTTTTGAAATCGTTATATGAGTAATCCTTGAGATTTTTCAATCCCGCAGCTTCTATCAAAAGATCCCTTGCGCGGTTGCTATTATATGCGGTTTTACTTTTAAGGTCTCTCTCCGTGATATAATCTTCAACAGCTTTATGAAATTCAATTCCTTTCTCGTACTCAATAAACTTCTTTTCAAAATTTGAGCTGTTCTCAAACTCTTTCATTAATTTTTGTGCCTTTAATCTTCCCTCCCTTGTAGCTCTTATTTTCGTAGAGAATGCTTTTTGCTCTCCCGAAAGATCATCATAATATTTAATCCAATAAATTGAACCTCTTTTCCATAGATGTGCCATTTTTCCGTCCTCCTTTTTCTATTTCTGTAAATCCCTTGTTACCATTACCACCGGAGCGATCAGCTCCACTTCATTTTTATTTACCACTATCACATCATAATTCTTATTCGCAGGAACTAACTCAATACTATCCTTATCATGCTTCCTATACCTCTTCACTATCTGATCTCCCGATTTTAGCCGTACCGCGACAATATCATTTTCCTTTTCTTTTTTATTTCCGTCCACCAAGATTATATCCTTATTCTCAAGTTCCGGACTCATGCTGTCGCCTCTCACTCGCAAACAAACGCAATTTTCATTCTTTGGGTAGTTCATTACTATCCATTCAGTAGTCTCATCGTTGTAAAACTCCGTCAATTTTCCCGCACTCATAGTCGATACTATCGGGAAATAGCTCGCTCCTCTTAAACCCTGTATCTCATCTCCGCTTAATATATAATCCACCCTTATCCCGCTTTCGCTTAGCTTTTTTAATATCTCTCCGCCAGGATAACTGTTATTTGAGATATATCTTTGCATCTGTTGCGGCTTTATTCCGGTCTTTATACAATAATCCCGAACTGATTTATTTCGGCGTAGTATCTCCTCCTTTAGCCGTTCTCCCATCGTTTTTTTCTTTCCCATTTTTTCCCTTTCATTTTTTTGCGAAGTAACTATTTACAATTATTCCCGCTTAGTTTATATTTGCCTTAGTTATATTAATTAATTAGTTAATATACATAAGAAATATAAATAAAATAAACAATAGGTGCAATACAATGCAAATCAGTGCAGTTAATAAAAAGTATCTAAACATTCCTATCCCTCTTGTCCTTAGAAAACAATTAAAAATCATTGCGATAGAGTGTAACACTACTATTATGGAACTTGCTATCTCAATGCTTTCAAATCAAGTTAACCAATATTATCAAGGAGATTTCAATGCAAACTCAAATTCATCACTCAACTCAAAATCTAAAACCAATGCCGATACCTTTTCTCGAGCATAAGCACGAACATGAATTATTATCTATTTCCGAAGCAGCTCGCTTTCTCGGCATCGGTCGTAACAACATAACGGATTTAATAAACTCTAAAAAAATTCCGATTGTTAAGCTTCCCGGTTATTCCCGCGCTAAAATTCATTTAATCGATTTGATCTCTCTGATTGAAGATAATAAGTTTATTCATTCTTAAGTATTTAAAAAATGGCGCGCCCTGTTAAAAATAATGCTATGTTCTTTTTCCACGAAACTGATGCCAGCTCCGATGAAAAAATCCTTTATCTCGAGTCCCGTCATGGTGTCGCAGCTTATGCGTTCTATTTCAAAATGCTCGAAACTCTTTCGAGAGCTGATAACTTCTTCATTCCCTATAACGATATCACTCTCTCTGTTCTTTCTAAAAAGTTTGGAATAGATTTAGAAGTTTTTAATAAAATTCTTGATGACTGTCTTAAGCCGGAAATTTCGCTACTAATCATAAATGATAACATAATTTTCTCTCCCGGACTCGTTAAGCGTATGCAGCCGCTCATGGAAAAAAGAAAAAAATCTCGTAAATCGAATAACGTTAGTTATCGAAGCAATAACCCCATTTATGGAATCAATAACTCCGATAATAACGAAGTTACTGAATCCATAACGCCACAGAATAGATTAGATTATAATAGAGTAGATAAGAATATAGAAGAGAAGAATAATAACAAAAAAATTAAGGAGTGCAATAAATATGCAGACGCAAAATCTATTTCAGAACATAACTTGGAAAAATACTTATCCGGAATTGTTGTCTCAAGTACAAGTTCCCCCACGCAATAAATCTATGTCTTTCGAGAACTTTAAAATAAATTCTCAGAATCAGCATGCGTATGAGTTAGCTAAAGAATTTTCACTTAATCCTAATGGCATTATTTATCTTTACGGAACTCCCGGAGTAGGAAAGACACATCTTGCCGTTTCGATCATTAAAGCTCTCCGTCCTATCCGGCTAAGCGATAAAGAAATCAATGATAAAGAACAACGCATCTTAGACGCTATTGAACATCTTATCACAATCAAAGACCCTGATAATAAAATCCCAAATTACCGTTCCTATTTCACACGTGGCTCATGGCAATACCGCCCGGCACGTCCATTATTTTTAAAATCATTCCATTATATTTTTAAGTGCTCTGA
>CALDDL010000290.1 GCA_937936675.1 uncultured bacterium | reverse complement strand
TGCGCTTTAGTGATTAGTATTCCTCTTGGTTATTTCGGTGGAATTGGAGGTGCTTCTAAAAAAGGAATTTTAGTTAAAGGTTCTAACTTCCTAGATGCTTTGACAAAAATGAAAACAGTTGTATTTGATAAGACCGGCACTCTTACTAAAGGTGAATTTAAGGTTTCGGAAATCATTGTAGAAAATGGATTTGATAAAGATGAAATTCTGCGATATGCCGCTTATGCAGAATCAAACTCTAATCACCCCATTGCTAAATCTGTTCTTGAAGCCTATAAAGATACTATTGAATCCTCTTTAATTACGGATCATAAAGAATTAAGCGGTAAAGGAATTATTGCAAATGTAAATGGAAAAGAAATTCTTGTTGGCAATGATCGCCTTCTTCATATTGAAAATATTGAGCATGGCAGATGTGATGTTGAAGGTACTGTAATACATCTGGCAATCGATTCAGTTTATGCAGGTTATATTATCATTTCCGATTCATTAAAATCGGGAGCTGAAGGAACGATTAAATCATTGGATGATATGGGTATTAATTCTGTCATGCTTACCGGAGACAATAAAACTGCTGCTGAAACTTATGCGAAAAAATTAAATATCACTAAATACTTTTATGAATTACTCCCCGAAGATAAAGTAAATCATATCGAAAAAATTATAGCAGAATCGGCAAAAGGTGATAAAGTCGCTTTTGTTGGGGATGGAATAAACGATGCACCCGTTTTAGCACGTGCCGATATAGGAATTGCAATGGGTGCACTTGGCTCAGACGCTGCCGTGGAAACGGCTGATATAGTTTTAATGACTGATTCACCAGAAAAAATTGTTACTGCAATAGAAATAGCAAAGCGGACAAGAAAAATAGTTTGGCAGAATATCGGTTTCGCTATGGGTATAAAAATATTCTTTATTGTTCTCGGTGTGATGGGTGTTGCATCAATGTGGGAAGCGGTTTTCGGAGATATGGGCGTGGCTATAATCGCTATTCTTAATTCAATGCGTGTAATGAAACATTAAAAAAGTTTTTTAACGCCACAAACTATTTGCGTTAATTATTTTACATGCCCGGTTTTTAAAAAAAAGGCTTAGTAAAATCTTGCTAAGCCTTTTGGATTTTCTTACTTCATTAAAATCATTTTGTTTGTAAATCTCTTTCCTCCCGTTTCAAGCACGTAGAAATATATCCCCGTCGATAATGACCTCCCATCAAACTTCACTTCATGTCTGCCTGATTCATGATATCCTTCTGCTATACTAAATACCTCTCTGCCAAGTACATCATATATTAATAATTTCACATTCCCGCTCTGTGGTAAACTAAAGCTTATGGTGGTTTCTGGATTGAATGGATTTGGATAGTTTGATATACTTATCTCTGCGTTATTATTTATCGATTCTGACTTTATTTCAGGATTTGGTAATATTATCTTTTTATCACCTTCTAAACTATTACCCATTCCCTTTATTATTTCTATCTGACTTGTTAAGTCATCTTCGGGATATTTTGTTTTTAAGGTATTGTAATAATTATCTGCATCTGTTTTATTATTTGAGAAAAGTGTATAAAAACTGCCGAGAGTAAATAAAGTATTCTTTTCTATATTTTCATTTAAGTTATATTTGGTTAAGATGGTGGTGAGATTATTAATTGCTTCTGAATACTCACCTGTATTTACCATCTGATGCGCCTCTAATTCAAGTGCTATTACATAAGTCTCGTTTCCTACTGGAATATTTGGTTTTATCTCTTTTTCAGAGAACGATAAATAATCTTTCCTTCCCGATTGAGTAAAACATTCTTCAATTTTTGTAAGAGCATATTTACCAACTAGTTCATCTTTGTTCTTCTTAAATACTTCAAGAAAAAGAACTATTGCTTCATCATATCTTTTTTGCCTCTGCATTTCTAATGCTTGTGATAGGTCATCTTCTGCAATATCGTAAGAGATTGTTTCAGAAGAAGCAATGAAATTTACCGGCATACCTTTTTCGATTATCGAACGGTTGGGATTTGGATTGGTAGATAATGGATAATTTCGGTTTATTGTTGAGCCTATTGTTGCAAATTCACTGCTTGGTGGGGGAACTGCATTCCAGAATACTCTATCTGCGTTCACTGTACAGTAATAATATGCCATTATTTCATAGCTACTGTTATTAAACACGCTGTTTCCATAAGTCATATATCCATTCAAATTAGGATTGCTACTGTATGAAGCAAATATTCCAGTTGTATTATTCCTAATTACATTTGTACCCGGATATCCATTATCTGTAAGATTTGGTGAACTATAATTATTTAGCCTTAGTCCGTAGCTTGTGTTGTTCCTGAAGTTATTGCCCACCAAGACAGGGCTTGAATACTCGTTACAACTAAGTCCTGTTCCGTTATAATCAAGTGTGGAATGTTTAATCGTAGGTGAAGAATTGTAGCAATAAATTCCTGTACTTGCATTAGTTATCGTGCAGTAATCTAAATTACCTGTGCTGCCACTATTAAATTGTATTCCATTCCAATTTGAAGTAGAGGAGTTATTAGTGAAAGAAACAGAGTTTGCAGAAATTGATCCATTTACAATTAAACCAGAATTATAACCAAATTGCAAATTTGCATTATTGAGTGTGAGTAATACTCCATTATTTATAGTTAAATTACCGGAGATATTATTATAATTTTCGTTACTAATAGTCAGATCGGAAATGATGGTATCGGAGGAATTAAAAAAATGAGAAAGATCCTGTTGTTCTCCCAATCGATCCCAACAATTAATAACCTGATTTTGATAAACAGTTTCAATAAATTGATCTCCATAATAATGTTTGACATCATATATCCCTTGAGAATTATTGGCATATACGCTAAACTGCATATCATTAAATCCTTCTGAATAATGTCTAAGATTTAAAAAGAATGAGAATGTTTGAGTTTTACGAAGTATATTAATTCTATAATATCCGAATGCAACAACTTCACATCCATCTAGACCAGCATTGGGAGAATTGATATGATCAAATCCAACATGCTCTGACCATATATTTGGTAATACTAAAACATTGTCCCATGCTTCATCATAATCTTGAGTTAATTTACCATTTTCATCAAATATTGGTCCATTCAGATAGTAAAGAGCGTGTACAACATAGTTTGCTCCATCTGAATCATAAAAATTAAAATAAATTTCTGGTTGTTTATCAAGCAGCATCCATTTTTCTTGAGCCTCAATCGATAAACATAGAAATATAAATAACATTATGTTTCTTGAAAATGTTTTCATGATTTTCCTCTCTATTTTATAAAAATCATCTTCATTGTTTGTGTAAATTCACTTGCCTGCAACCGGTAAAAGTATATTCCGCTCGCTGCTGAACTTCCCGTCAGATTCTTCCCATTCCAAATTACTTTTTGCCTTCCTGCATTTTGATAACCCTTGACTAATATATTCACCAATTGCCCCAGTGAATTATATATTTCAAGTTTTACGT
Organism: uncultured bacterium; assembly: GCA_937936675.1. Classification (GTDB taxonomy): domain Bacteria; phylum Bacteroidota; class Ignavibacteria; order Ignavibacteriales; family Melioribacteraceae; genus BRH-c32. The sequence goes on along the minus strand of CALDDL010000290.1, from coordinate 1,687 downwards.
TACTTTCTATTGGGAGGTTATATTCTATGGTTGTTGTTGGATTAAATGGGTTTGGATAATTTTGATACAACATATAATTTGCTGGAATATTTTCTTCTTCTTTTTCTATTGATGTTATCTTATCAGAAATAGTTTTATAAAATTCCTTTGCAAATTTTGAATGAGCTCTTAAGGAATCTATCCCTTCAAATCTCGAAGAATATCCTATCCCTCCGGCACATAACTGTGAATATATTATCTCCTGAAATTCTCCAGGTTTTAGATCAAACTCCCCTGTGGAAAATCCCATATTCCTATTCCCGGGTCCATACAAATGCCCATCAGGACCTTTTACTGTGCCATCAAGCCATCCTTCTCCTGTAACTGGATCCCCTGCCAATGGGAATGGTGTATATCCTCCTCCGTATTCATCAGGTATCTTGTAATAATTATCTTCCGTTGGTTTCCCTTGAAAAAGATTATACATCATCAATGTTCCATCATTATAAGATAAATATACCGGATTATGGTAATCAACACTTCCATTTACATAAAAATTGAATGACGATACACCGATATTTTCTTTATGTACAGTTGGTCCTTTTAACAGGCAAAATCCGGCTGAATGCGGTGGATAATTTAATGCCTCATCTACATCAGAAGAATTATATACATAAGCAAGACTATTTACCCAATCATATCCTACATAATCATTCCCAACATGCCCAATATCCGGATCAGTAAATATAGAGCAATACATCTGTTTTATTTCTTTTGTACTTCTATTGATTATTTTATACTTCCTGAAAATCATATTATCTAAGGAAGAATCCCTGTGATATGCCCAATATGTTGCTTGGAGTTCTATTCCCATCGGTAATGAACCATATAAGTATTTTGTTTGCGTTGTATCAAAATCATTTGCTTTGAACCAGATAGTTTGATCAGCATTAGGAATACCCGGAATGTCAATCTCCGGTTCATAACTTCCATTATTATTCAAGTCTTCATAAGGAGCACCTTCGCTTGCGGGCCAGTTATCCCAATCGTGTTTATACTTTGCCCTAATCTCTTCTTCAGTTCCTTCATTTTCTCTTATTTCAGTTGATACATCTCCGTTTATATAATCTCTTCTTACTCTATAAATATTTCCATCGCCTGCCGGCTTAATTCCTGAACGATAAGTAGTTCCTCCAACCCTTACTTCACCATCAATTTTTCCGCCCCATAGAAATCCTGTCCAATAAAACGTTTCTAAGTACAGGTCTTTATGAAAAATAAATGCATAAAACTGGTCAAGGTTTTGATCAGAGAGTCCATTATTTGTAAATGATGTAGAGATATTATTAATGTTGAGGCGTGTAATTTTCGTAGTATCGGAAATATTCGTAGAAAAAATAATATCTGATTGTAGAGATTCTCTTGAATAACCGGTTAGTGATGTAAACAGAAGTATTAGAAATATTAAAAATAATTTATTTCTCATCTCCTTCTCCTTTCTTAAATTATTCAATTATTTGTATGTGCGGAAATATATATTTATTCGGGTTATAATCATATTTTGGTGATTTACCTCTGGCTATTTTATACCATTCGAATCTAACATAACGCCTAAAAACATCATCATAATCTGGTAATCGATTATTGATTACGATGGATGTAATAATTAAATATTCACCAGGTAATAAAGGACGTTTAATATTGTCAA
>CALDDL010000289.1 GCA_937936675.1 uncultured bacterium | reverse complement strand
TCGGTAGATAATCTATTTGTTTTCATCATGATTTTTTCGGCAATGCATATAGAAGACCGATACCAACCGACAATTCTATTATGGGGAATTATTGGAGCAGTTGTTTTGAGGATTTTGTTTATCACTGCGGGAGTAGAATTAATTAATAAATTTGCATTTATGAGCTATGTATTCGGAGCTGTACTTTTATATACCGCTTTCAAGATTCTCTATTCGGGTGATGAAGAATCCGAGCCCGGAAAAAATATCTTTGTAAGAATAGCAAAAAAAATATTACGTATTGATACAAAAGCAAGTAATAAACATTTTTTTGTAAAGCATAATAATAAATTATACGTTACGATAGCTTTTATTACTCTTATAATGCTCGAATCCACGGATGTAATCTTTGCTCTCGATTCGATTCCCGCAGTCCTTTCAATTACTCAAGATCCTTTCATAGCCATTACTTCAAATCTCTTTGCAATCATCGGGTTACGTTCTCTGTTTTTCGCACTCGCAGGAATTATCCATCTCTTTCGTTATCTTAAATATGGAATCTCTTTTATACTCCTATTCATCGGAATAAAAATGTTGATATCCGCTTTCTTTGAAATATCAGCGGCAATATCATTATTAGTTATATTTGTTACGTTATCGATATCAATTCTTTTATCAATATTAATTAAAGAAAAGGAATAGAAATATGGCACAAAAAAAAGCATCCAAAACTGAAATAGACCTCTTCTTGGAAAAACACACTAAATGGTCAATAAAAAAAGATAAACTTTTTCGCGAATTTGAATTTAATGATTTTGTTCAGGCATTCGGATTTATGGCTCAAGCGGCAATAATTGCAGAGTCTTTAGATCATCATCCCGATTGGTCGAATTCTTATAATAAAGTAAAAGTAGAGCTATCGACTCACGATGCCGACGGTATAACCTCTCTTGATTTCAATCTCGCCTCGAAAATGGATAGCATAGCTAAAGGGTAAATTCTTTTTTCACAAATATTGCCCGTTTCTCGTTGAAGCATTTTATTGTAATTAAAATTCAATAAAATGCCGAAATAATTTATGCAATTAGTTTCATCAAATGATACTGAAATATGTCTCTTTACTTATTATTTTTATACGAAAACTTTGAGATAATTTTAAGAGTGAGGGGAGCATGCCTGCCGAAAAAGAAAAATTAGTAAAAGGTCCATTCGTTGATGGAAGTGCCGCAATTTTTAAGAAGAACGGTTTATTCATTGAAAAAGGTCTGCAATTAAAGGATGGAACAAATGTCTGGTTCCCGGATGCTCAAATAGGAAACTTTAACGATGGAATAGCTTGGATTCTTAAAGGTGAAAAAATCGGTTTCGTTGATAGGATAGGTAATATCATTATTGAACCGAAATATTTTTCCGCTACTGTGTTTGGTGATGGATTATGCATGGTTAGCGATCTCCGATCGACTTTCTTAATAAATAAAAAAGAAGAAATAATCGCTCAGTACGATGAAGGTTTACTAGCCCAAAAATTCTGCGATGGTATTGCAAAAGTTTCTCAAATGGATGATGACGGTGAACATTTTATAGATGGAATTATTAATGAGAAAGGGGAGTACTCAATGCCCATGGCGATAAACTAGTAGCAGACATAATCACAAACGATATCGTCCACCTGTGGAATTAATCTTTTTTCTTTTTCCGGAAAAATCCTGATATACCCACTCTATATGGTATATAATTAATATCATTTGATGATACTAATAAATTTGCCGTGAATAATTAATTTATTTTTGTAATTACAAAATTATTCACTAACGAAAATATTTAGTTTATCAAAAGTTTAACGACTTTATATGACTAATAAAATCAAGGGGTAAAAATGACACTTCATGAAGAAATAATCGACATTTTAGAATCACAAGGTTCTAATATGACAAAAAAGCAAATTGCTGCTCAAGTCAATATTAGAAAAAATTATATTAAACGTGATGGTTCGGAAGTTACTGATTTTCAAATTCATGGAAGAACTAAAAATTATCCACAATATTTTGTTTGTAATGGGACTTCAATTGGACTCGTAGGCTGGGAGGGAAAAAATAAAAATGCTCCCATACAAACTGTATCTGAAACTGAATGTTGTTCTGAAGTGCCAACTGTGGATGGTCTGAGCTCCGATATAAGAAATCGTTTTAAAGATGATGATGTTACAAAAAGCACTTTTCTTAAAAAGAATAACTTTGTTGAAATAGGTACAATTGGTGAATTAATTAAAAACGGATTCCCAGATAATGAAAAATTAGATAGTTCGGGAGTTTAT
>CALDDL010000288.1 GCA_937936675.1 uncultured bacterium | reverse complement strand
GGTATGGTCATTCCGTCATCACCCTGTTCACGGTTTTTATAATTATTTATGTTAAATCTAAAATTCAACATTACCATCGGGGCTTCGCGCTCGGATGATCGGAAATTATAAAAATCAAATGACTCATTGGTCGATTCCCAATTAGAAGTGCCAAATAGGTCGCGGACGTTAAGACTAATTGTCAATAATTTCTCAAAAAGTGTCTGTTTTACTGCGATATTGGTCATAAAAAAGCCGTCACGTTTCCCCTGCGAGCTGGTAGAAGGGCTATTATACATTGCATTAAACTGCAAAACTGTCGAAGAAGTGAATTTAATCGTGTTATTAAATCTAAAATTCCAATTGAAACTGTTCCTGCTGAAATCTTTTCCTCTTATTGCACCTTCAATTTTATAATTATAAAGATTACCCATTAGATTAACGTTCCAATTTTCAATAGGATCGAAATTAAAAAAGAGTTCGGCTCCGATTGAGTAATCTTTACCAATATTTTCAGGTCTGGTAAGAGTAACGTTTTCGGAATAAAATGATTGAATTCTATCTGTTTTATTATGCGTCATTCTAAAATATGAATCAATAGATATTAAACTATTGCCAATTACTTTTTGAGCACCTAATTCATAAGAATCGATATATTCAGGTAAAATATCAGGATTACCGCTACGGACGTTATAAGCATCCTGCCATGTAATAAATGGCTCAAATTCCCAACCGCGTGGACGTCTGATGCGGCGTGTATAGCTTGTCATCAATTGATTACCAGATCCGAGATCGTAAGAGAAATGCGCTGTCGGGAAATAATCCCAATCGCTAATGGAGAAATTCTGATTCTTAGCATCGATTTTCACATCCCTGCCCGTATATTCGGCACGTGCACCTACCTTAAATCCAAAATCACCGAGCTGATTCGAATAGATCGAATAAAGTGCGTGCTGATCGGTATAATATTTTACGTCATTCGAGAAAAGTGGATTGAAATCGTATTGACCCGTAACGAGATTATACGATTTGAAGTCATTTTTCTCATTTGAATATTCAAGTTCGCCATTATAACCGGCTTCGAATTTCGATTTTTCGTCAATCGGATAGATGTAATCAATTTTGGTTTGGAATTGATTTCCGGGACCGGACTCGGTGGAGATTTTCCCCTCTTTTATTACCATACCTTGAACGAGATTCGTTTTGGAATAATCGTCTCCATTTTCAATTTCGTAATCCATATCGATCGAGAGCTCGTGTCCATTAGTATTAAAGGGGTGAACGTAAGATGAGGAAAGTTCGATATCATTTCCACTACGCTCGCCATCATCGAGACTGCGATAGAGATTTTTATCGGGTTGAGCGGTAGTCCATTGCTCATAATTTGAATTGGAATTATTACCCATTGTGCGATCGCTATATCTGCCGCCGATTGTAAAGATATTTTTATCGCCGAGATCCCAAGAAGCGCCGCCACGAAGTCCGAAATATTCCATATTGCGGTATGAATCGCCTGTGGAATTATAGTATGAATAAAATCCGTTGTTATTTGTCCAGTTTCGGCTTACATCGGTCGAGGACATACTTCTTTTGTTGTAATTAATTCCGAAATTTAATTGAGTGCCGCCTGTTTTGTAATCGCCCATAAATTCCGCGCCATATTTATCTTTGAGTCCGGCGTTGATTCCGGCGATGCCGCTGATTCCCTGAAGTTTATTTTTCTTCATTACGAGATTGATGATACCGGCGGTGCCTTCGGGATTATATTTTGCCGATGGATTTGTGATGATTTCGATATTTTCGATTGTAGAAGCGGGCATCTGTTGAAGTACGGTATTGCCATCGAGGAGAGTGGGACGCCCATCGATTAAAACTGTAAAATTGCTATTGCCGCGAAGACTCACGTTGCCATCGATATCGACCGTTACGGAAGGGACATTTTCAAGAATGTCGGTTGCGGTGCCGGTCAATGAAGTAATATTTTCGCCTACATTAATAACTTTTTTATCAATTTGGTAAGAGATTTGAGTTCGTTCGGCATTGACGACTACGTCATCGATATTAATAACTTTTGCCGAGAGATAGATTTTGCCGAGATCGATTTTAGATGCTCCTTCGATTACGAAATCTTTAGTAAAAATTCTCTCGAAACCGATAAAACTTATACGTGCATAGAAAGTGCCGCTCGGGACGTTTTCGATTGAAAATTCACCTTTTGAATTGGTGGATCCGCCTGTAACGGCGCTGCTATCTTTGGAATTAAAGAGCATAATTGTGGCAACTTCAATCGGTTCGGAAGTTTTTTTATCGAAGATATTACCTGTAACGATGCCGCTGCCGGTTCTACCGGGCATACCGGGTCGATTTGCTCCGCCGCCGGGTCTCCTCTGTTGAGAAAATGCAGAAAATGGTGTAGAAAGTAGAATTACGAGTAAAATAAGGAGAAAATTTCGTGAAGCGAGCATAACAAATCCTTTGATTAATATAAGTTTACAGATTAGACACAGGGAGTTAATTAATGGTTTAAGCTGAGGGCGTAAAAATAGTAATTATTTTATAAATAGTATAGAGGGATTTTTGAACCAGTTCGATCGGGTAAACGAGGGATAGATAATATTTAAGATTCTTTTTCATTGATTAAAGGTCATCGGGAGAATAGTATTTATAACCCGGTATATTTTTGATTGAGTCTGTTGTGATATTACCAATGCCCAGTTTTGGACTTGGTTGTTCCATTTTCTTGAGTGCATCATCATTCTAAAAAGATGCTCTTGGCTTTTGTAACTTTCCTAAATTGCCGGTGTAGTGCCTCAACTGCATTTGTCGTATATATCATTTTTCTTATCTCTTCGGGATACTTAAAAAATGTTGAAGCGTGAGTCCAGTTGTTTCTCCACGTCCTTATTG
>CALDDL010000287.1 GCA_937936675.1 uncultured bacterium | reverse complement strand
GATTAATAAGTGTGCTATTGGAGCATCCACAATTACTCGGAATCGGGATTGATGAACAGACAGTAGCGATAGTTCGTCCTGATAATAAATTAGAAGCTTATGGCGAAAGTACAATAATTATTTTTGATGCAGCGAAAGCAAAAAACATACGAACAAATTCCGATGGACTTTTTTCGGCTTCGGATATTAAGATGCATATACTTCAAAGCGGAGATGTATTCGATTTCAAAAAAAGATCGGTGATTAAATGAAGTGGAAGCTAAAAGTACCTAATACATATATTCTGATTTTTTCGTTATTGGTAATAATAGCAGCACTTACATGGGTAGTACCGGGCGGAGAATACGAGCGAGCCGAAGTAAATGGACGAGAAGTAGTAGTCCCGAATTCATTTAAGTATATTCCCAGTTCACCTCAAGGAATAGATGCGCTATTCACATCTCCGATAAAGGGATTCGTGGAAGCAGCTACGATTATTGCTTTTATTTTAATCGTGGGAGGTGCGTTTAACGTTGTGCAAAGGACAGGAGCTATAAATGAGGGAATTTATAAACTTGTAAAAGCACACGAGAATTCAAAAGCATTAAAGGTACTTTTTATTCCGGTTCTTATTACAATTTTTTCACTCGGCGGGGCGACATTCGGTATGAATGAAGAGATCATACCGTTCGTGCTTATTACCGTACCGATCTGTCTTGCTCTCGGATATGATTCGATAACGGGAGTGGCGATACCATTGGTAGGTGCTCATATCGGATTTGCGAGTGCATTCCTTAATCCATTCAATGTAGGGATAGCGCAAGGGATTGCCGGAGTGCCGCTATTCTCGGGTATTGAGTATAGATTAATCGTATGGTTCTTCGCAAATATAACCGCAGTTTTATTTATAGTTTATTATTTAAAGAGATTAAAGAAAAATCCTTCTATTAGTCCTATGTATGAATCTGATAATGAAAGAAGAAGAACAGAACATTTCGATCTTCTAAAAGGTGGAGAAGTAAATGGAGTTCTGAACTTAAGACACAAATTAGTATTAATTACGTTTTTAGTTTCATTAATAATTTTAGTAGTTGGCGTAATAGAATTTGCATGGTTTATAGAAGAGATAGCGGCAATGTTTTTTGTAATGGGAATTGCAGCAGGAATAGCGGGGAGATTAAAGAGTGAAGAATTTGTAAAAGCATTTATCGAAGGAGCGAAAGACTTAGTAGGTACGGCTTTAATAATTGCTTTGGCAAGAGCAACACTAGTGATCTCGAGAGATGCACATATAATCGATACGCTTTTATATTCTTTAGCTCCGTTTGTAGATTCATCATCACCGATATTCGCTTCACAAAAAATGTTTTTAATTCAGTCGGTAATAAACTTTTTTATACATTCGGGAAGCGGACAGGCAGCATTAACGATGCCGATAATGGCTCCGCTTTCTGATATAGTAGGAGTGTCGCGTCAAACTTCGATACTTGCTTTTCAATTGGGCGAATTAACAAATATTATAATTCCCACATCGGCAGTTACGATGGGTGCGCTTTCAATGGCGCGGGTGCCTTGGGAAAAATGGGCTAAATGGGCTTTACCATTGATGATAATTTTATTTTTGCTCGGCTTCGCTTTATTGGTGCCGCCGAATCTTATTAATTGGCAATAACTAAAATAACAAGGAGGCAGGATGAAAAAATTAATCAACTTTTTTTCATTTATTCTTTTAGCATCTCTATTTGTTGGTCAATCTCTACTTGCACAGACATTAACAAATGATAAAGTAATACTTGCTTTATCAAGCGCAGGAAGAGTGCGCTTAACAGATAAGGCAACGAACACAAGACAGCTAGACCGTTTCTCGGCAATGGTTTTTGGAAAACAGAATCAAGTATTTGCTTTTAATGCGGACGCTGATAAAGTTACCGGTACTGAAGGTGCCGTTACGGTAGCAAATCCGATGCATAGCGATTTTGAAGCTATGACAAGAACGGATAATAGTTATTCATCAGCTCCTCCAAATGTGGAAGTTGATGTAAATAATTATCTCTGGAGCAATGGAAACTACGGAATAGTAAAATTCACGGTAATAAATAAAGAAGCAACCACCGAGACATTCCGATTTGGGGGCGAGATTATACCTCAGCCCGCAGGAAATTACGGATTTGAGCTCACTAATTTTGATCCAAAGACAAAAGCATTTTATTTTCAAAGTCCCGACAAAGCTTCTAACGTTGGATTTAGATTGCTAAATGATGCATTATCAATGTTTAAGACCATCGATTGGTTTAGCGGATATGATTCAGATGATGCGGTTCTATACGGACATTTGGGAAGCGGAATTCAGTCAACTGAATTTGTAACATCGACCGCAGATGGCTCTGTAATGTTATTTGCAGGAAGTGAATTCGTACTTGCTGCCGGTGCTTCAAAAGAATTTTATGTAGCCGTATCTTATGGCACTTCCGAGAAGGAAATGAAAGAAGGGATGGTAGAAGCAATGTCTAAATACAATGCTGTATTTAATTTAAAGGTTGACGGAACAACTACATTGGTAAATGATAAAGTTGAATTTCCTTTAACGAATGCCGGAAGAGTAAGAATTTATGATGTAGCCTCGGGCAATAGACATATAGATCGATTATCAGCATTAGTTGTAGAAGGAACACAAGTATTTTCATTTAATGAAGATGCCGACTCAGTGGCAGGTTCAGGTGGAGCAAAAGAAGTGGGCTCTCCATTCTTCAGCGATTTTGAAGCATTCACAAGAACCGATAATAATTATTCCGAGCTCCCTCCCAATGTAGAAGTGGATGTAAATACATATCTCTGGAATACGGGAAGTTTTGGAATCGCTAAATATACGGTTATAAATAAAGAAGCTTCGGTTTCTGATTTTTATTTCGGCGGTGAATTAATAGTGCAGCTTGACGGCTCTTATGGATTTGAGATCAATAAATTCGATCCTAATAATAAAATATTCTATTCAAATTTGGGACCTGCTTCATCAACCGTGGGCTTAAAACTTCTAAATGATGACTTAACCTTATTAAAATCAATTGATTGGTATGATGGATATGATTCCACTGATACAGAAATTTATCCTCACCTACAAGGTGGAGTAGATGTTAATGATTTTGCATCCGGTGCAGACGGGGCAGTTCTTTTCTTCTTAGGTTCAAAATTCACTTTGGAAAAAGGAGCGTCAAAAGCATTTTACTTGGCAGTAGCTTATGGCACCACTGAAGTAGAAATGAAAAATGCTATGACTGAAGCCGTAGCAAAATATCAAGCGACTCTTTCAAAAGTCGAAAAAAATAATGAATTAATTCCGAGTGAATATACATTATCACAAAACTATCCCAATCCATTTAATCCTGCTACAAAGATCAGTTTTACATTGCCAGAAAGAAGCAATGTATCCTTGAAAGTATTTAATGTATTAGGACAATTGGTTTCTGAATTAGTTAATAGCAATTTTGAAGCCGGAAATTATACGGTAGATTTTAATGCAAGTCAATTATCGAGTGGAATGTATATATATACATTATCGGTAGGCGATAACTTAATTACAAAGAAAATGACATTGATAAAATAATGGCACGATTTAAAGAAATAAAATCAAGAATTCAGAAATATTATCCGGACCTGCCAAAGAACCATAAAAAATTGGCTGATTTCTTTATTAATAATTTCGATAAGATTCCTTTTTATTCAGTGCAGGATATTTCAGAGGCAACGCGAACAAGCGTTGCCTCAGTTGTTCGTTTTGCTCAAAGAATCGGATTTCTCGGATTCCTCGAAATGCGAGAGGAGATATCGAAAGAGCTTCAGAATCATATCTCGAATAAAGAGATTTTCTCGCTCTTAGATTCCACTGCCACCGAAGACGATACTCTTACAATTATTGCCAATCAGGATATAAAAAACATCAATGAAACCTTAACCCAAATAGATAGAGATTATTTCGATTCAACAATTAAAATGATATTAAAAGCAAAGCGAGTATATACAGTTGGTCTCGGAGTATCTAATTTGTTGGCTCAAATGCTTGCATATCAATTGAATCAAGTTTCTATTGATGCTTATGCACTTAGCCATAGTCATAGTACATTTTTAGAACAATTAATTTTTTTGAATAGCAGTGATCTTATTATTGCTTTGTCATTTATGCCATATTCGATAGAGACACTCGATGCGGCAAAATATGCAAAGAAGAAAAAGATAAAAGTAATATCAATCACCAATAGCAATGCTTCTCCGATTACATTTTCTTCAAATGCTAATCTAGTAGTGAAAAGCGAAAATTTATTATTTACAAATTCATTTGCGGCGATATCGGTATTGATAAATGCAATTACTACCGAGTGTGCGCTTCGCAATAAAACAAAAGCAAAAAAGATGCTATCGGAATTAAATAAGATAGCGGAAATGCAGGGTATGGTAATAGTCGATTCACACTCTGAAAATCAGTAAACAGGAGTAAAAGTGAAAAAAGTTTTTTTATTTTTATTGTTAATCACGGGAATCATTAATGCCGGTACGACAGGAAAAATTGCCGGCAGACTAATTGATTCGCAAACAAAAGAACCGTTAATTGGGGCGAACGTAGTGATAACGGGTACCAACTATGGCGCGGCAACAGATGTTGACGGAAATTTTGTAATACTCAATATTCCTCCAGGCAAATATACGGTCAAGATTAGTTCTATCGGTTATAAGACAGTTATTATAAATGATCTCAATATAATAGTTGATAGAACTACATCATTAAACTATTCCTTAGAGCCCACAACGATCGAAGTGGGTGAAATTATAGTATCCTCACAAACACCGATGATTCAAAAGGATATTACAAGTTCGGTATCGGTAATGACGAGAGACGAAATTGAAGCACTTCCGGTAGCAAGTTTTACTGATCTGCTTTCGATGCAGGCGGGAGTAGTGGGGAGCGGCTCTAATCTTCATATAAGAGGCGGAAGATCTAATGAAGTTGCTTATATGGTAGATGGTATGTATGTACAAGACCCATTATTGGGCGGATTGGCTACTCAGATTAATAACGATGCAATTCAAGAGATGAGTTTATTAAGCGG
>CALDDL010000286.1 GCA_937936675.1 uncultured bacterium | reverse complement strand
GAAAAAAAATCAATGGAAGAATTAATGATTCAGAGCGAGAAGATGACTTCTATTGCAGGATTAGCAGCCGGCATCGCTCATGAAATTAATAATCCTTTGGGAACTATCGCTCAAGGCTGCCAAAATATCATCAGGCGTACTGATAAAGAGATGCCTAGAAATAAAACCGTAGCTCAAAAAATCGGCATCGAAATGGAACAGATTGAAGAATATTTTAAGCAGCGCGAAATCAATAATATTATTGATTCAATTGGCAGTGCTGCCGGCAAAGCTAGTGGAATTATTAAGAATATGCTTCAATTCAGCCGAAAAGGTGATTCCGGAAAAAATAATTGTGCTATCAATAAATTATTAGATGATACTATCGCATTAATTAAAAATGATTATAATCTTAATAAAAAATATGACTTCAAAAATATAAGAATTGAAACTCAATATGAAGAAAATTTGTCCGATGTATGGATTTCAGCAGTTGAGATTCAACAAGTAATTTTTAATTTAATTCAAAATTCAGTCCAAGCTATCGCCACTGAAAAAGAATCTGAAAAAATACCGGTGATAATTGTTAGAACAAAAAGAGAAGAAGACAATCTAATAATTGAAATCGAAGATAACGGTCCCGGAATGGATGAAAAAACTAAACATAGAATTTTTGAACCTTTCTTCACCACTAAGGCTGTTGGTGAAGGTACGGGTCTCGGTCTTTCTGTTTCCTATATGATTATTAAAAATAATCATAATGGAAAAATTTTAGTAAACTCTCATTTGGGTAAAGGAACAACTTTCCAAATTATTCTCCCTTCTGTTATTATAATTCCAAATTAGAAATATAGCAGATTAAGAGTTATAATAATTATAAATAAATTAAAGGGATTATAAAATAAATGATAATAAGTAAAAAGTGCGTAATATGATTAGAGTTGTATTGATCGATGATCATAAATTGGTAAGGCAGGCACTTAGAATTGCACTTAATACTAATAGTTTAATTTCTGTGGTCGGCGAAGGGGAAGATGGTCTTGAGGCAGTTCAATTAACTAAAGACTTAGACCCTGATATAATTGTTATGGATATTATGATGCCGATTATGGATGGTATCGAAGCAGTTAAAGAAATAAAAAAATTTAATTCTAAAGTTAAGATTTTACTGCTTACTATGATTACTGATGAAAATTATATTTTAGATGCTTTATCACAAGACGTTGATGGCTGTATGTTTAAATTTGGAGGAATAGACGACCTAACCCTTGCTATCAATAAAATTCTAAATAATGAAAAATACTATGATTCCAAAATCACTAAGATAGTCTTAGATAGCAGGAATAATAATCCTACAAGCAAATTTAATTTGACTAAAAGAGAATTGGAAATTCTTAAACTAATTATTGAAGGGATGACTAGTAAAGAGATAGCTGAAAAATTATTTATTAGTTTGTTTACAGCTCAAAAACATCGCAAAAATTTACTTTCAAAATTAGGAGTTCACGGCACTGCTGAGTTAGTTCGTTTTACGATGGAAAATAGAATTGTATAATACTCTTTAATATACCCACTTATAGTACCTTAAAATAACCCATCATTTGAACTTTAAAAATCAATAAAGTTATCGATAATGTAGTATCATGCTCGATTTATAGGTTTTTAAATGGAATCAAATTCTGATTTATCTCCTTATTATTCATTAGTTAATGTAAAGATGTTAATTATTGATGATGATCTGGATTTATGTAACAGTCTAAAATATTTTTTTGAGGATTTAGAAGCAATTGTATTTACATCTCATGATGGTAATAGTGCGCTAAAATTATTTGCTCAGGAAGAACCAGATATTGTTCTGGTGGATTTAAATATGCCCGGAATTGGTGGCGAAAAGATAATCGCTTTTATTAGAGAAATGTCTTTCGATGTCCCAATCGTTGTTGTATCAGGGACAGGTGTTATAAAAGAAGCAATTAATTCTATAAAGCTTGGTGCATGGGATTTTGTCTCTAAACCTATCTTAAATTTCGATGATCTCGAAATGAGTGTCCATAGAGCTTTGGAAAAATCTTCTCTATTGAAAGAAAATTCTCTTTATAAAAAAAATCTTGAACTCCTTGTCGATAAAAGAACAAATCAATTAAATGAAACAATAAAAGAACTCCGTTCTGCTAAAGAAAAAGCAGAAGCGGCAGATAATATTAAATCTGAATTCCTCGCTCAAATGTCGCATGAAATAAGGACTCCACTCAATGCAGTTATGGGTTACACAGATTTAGCTAGAACCTATTTAGAAGAAAATGACCTTAAAGAAACGTTTGAAAGTTTTGACCAAATAAAACTAGCGAGCAGGAGGATTATCAGGACTATCGAGCTGATTTTAGAAATGTCCCAAGTTACTTCTGATACTTATATACCCGAATTTAAGACCTTGGACCTTGTAATTCTTGTCGATGAAGTAATGTATGATTTTTATCCATTTATCAAAGAAAAGAATTTAGAATATAAATTCAATTTAGAATGCAAATTTCCCAATGTTTTTATAGACGCTTTCTCAGTAAAATCGATCTTACAGCAAATAATAGATAACGCAATAAAATTCACACCAAAAGGGAAAATTGATCTTTCGATCCTAAACGTAGAAGGGAAAATAGTGCTTCAAATTGAAGATTCTGGAGTTGGGATATCAACAAATTACTTAAATAATTTATTCCAGCCCTTCACTCAGGAAGAGATGGGATATATCAGAAGCTTTGACGGTAACGGCTTAGGACTTGCACTCACCAAAAAATATTGTGAAATGAATGAGATTGATATCGAGGTTAATAGCATCAAAGATCAAGGCACGACAATAAAACTTACCTTCAATAAATAATAATTAATTTATTGAAAAATTGACACCCTTCTTGCAATAATCCAAATAAAGAGTATTTTAATAATATTTCCAAATTCCTGAAATTGATTAATCTGTTTTTTATATTCAATTATAAATAATTACCGGTGTGGTATGAATAAAATTAGATTAATTATATTTTTTATCCTCATTTCGTTTTTATCTTCTCTTAATGCGCAAAACAATAACAAATTTAAAATCGTAAATAACGATTCCCAAATGAAGATCGATATTTTAATCGATGGCAAGCTTTTTACCTCTTATATTTATAATGATGAAATTCCGGTATTAAAAAAACCAGTTTTGTTTCCTATTATTTCTGCAATGGGGGATACAATTACGAGGGGATATCCATTAGCTCCTAGAAAGGGTGAGCGTATTGATCACCCTCATCAAATCGGACTTTGGTTTAATTATGGAGACGTTAACGGATTAGATTTCTGGAATAATTCTAATGCAATTCCTGAGACTCAATCTGATAAAATGGGAACAATCATACTACAAGATATTAT
>CALDDL010000285.1 GCA_937936675.1 uncultured bacterium | reverse complement strand
AGGAAGTCGGATAATTATTTTACTTTATAATAAAACTTTCTTTCAATCCAACCCCTTTTACTCAATGATTGCATTGTAACAAAAGAACATTACCGCTTTAATTTTAGACCGTACATATTGGCAATATAATTAAGTGTTATACTTCAAACGAAAGAACCCTATCATAGATAAATCCGAAGGAGAAACTTTTTGTTTTCGATTTCTGCTCTATAAATTGGGCTATCTTTTCTAATCGATTAGGGATTTCAAGAATTTTTTCCTGCGCTTTCGAAGCCGCGTCATTCAAACCCGTTATAAGTTCTATATTCCAAAACTTAATCGCTTCTTCTACAATGCTCTTATAATGCCATGGAGTGTAAATTCCAACTCTACGAATAATATCTGCCATCTCACGGAAATTCGGCATCGAGAGTCCGGGCATATCAATTCCGGGCATAATCGAAACCGCGGAAAGCATCGCCCGATTTGGATCGAGAGCTAAGATTTCTTTAAATACATTTCTATAAAAAGTGAAGTGCTTAGCTTCATCTGCGGCAATACTGCTTAATATTCCTTTAAGTACCGGCTCATCATCGCCTGCCATTAAACCGGTATTGCGATGCGAAAATTGTGTAGCGCGCTCCTGAAGTGTGGTATAAACAAATACTTTATACGGATCTTTGTCCCAATCGGGATTAAAGCCTGATTCAATATAGTGGAATTGCATTAATTCGATTTCACGGAAATTAAATAGCCTTCCATCTCTTACATAATCTCTTAATATCGCACCATGTCGGTCTTCTTCGGCTGTCCACATATTATTCCATTTACTCCAGAAACTATCATCACCAAGATGTTTTGCAATTACTCGATGAAAATGAGGAAGACCTTCTTCGGTTAGGAGATTAACTGCCACAGCAACTCGTACTGCGTCTTTCAGCCCTTTTACTCGTTCTCTTAGACGTTTATAAATCCCTTCACTTTTCTCATCCATGATTTCATCGGCAGGAAGAAAATCGCTCGAAAACCAAAGTCTTCTTTTATTTATATGCTCTTCCATCCATTGTTTCACTTTGCTTTCCAAATGATTCAGTACTTCTACTTTTGAAAGTGTCTCATTTATTCCTGAATTTCCCTTGGGAATAATTATATTCATTTATTTCCTTAAAATTATACGTTTTGTCTTATTATTAAAACCAACTCCGGCTAAACCGAAAATCCGCAAGCCTACTTATTTTATCTTATTAGAATATACTAGAAAAACAGATGAAGTGCCATGAATAGTTCCTCAGTTGAATAAGTAATTTTCTATTTAGGGATAAATTTGTGTTTGGTAATTCTATAATCAGAATTAACTACAGAGCAGTAATAGTCCGCCTGCCCCAGATGCGATTCATCCATAAATAGTTAATTTGTTGAATATAGATATTCAGTAGGTTATCTATGGTTCAACACCTAAGATTAGAAGAGGCACCGGCGGGCTATTTCTCCCTTGTCTCATTACATTATATACTTCTCCTTCAAAATACGCTATACCCGAGGACATTTGCGATTGCATCTTTTTTGTAGGCAGAATTTCAATTCCCAAATTAATTTTCCCGCCTGAATAAAATAACATGTGCTTGACAAACAAATCGTACGCTACGAACGAATACTTCCCGAATTGGACTTCTACAGCAATTTTATTTTTAACAAAATCCGTTTGATTATAAGAATAAATAGGAGAATTTTCTCCATTCTTTATAAGAAAATCCTTCTGCTCCTTTGAATCCATTGGAATACTTTTCTCCATTAACTCTCTATCTAAAGTAATATAATAATTGTAGCGTGATTCTCTCCATTCAGCTGAATAGAATTTTTCTTTAAAAATTTTATTTAATTCAATTGGGCTAAAAAGCGAATTATCCATCTTCCTTTTTTCTTTACTAATTTTTGTTCTAAATAATTCAGCTCCAATTTCAGAAATTATTTTTTTGATTTCAGAATAAAGTTCAGGTTGGTGAACAATGAGATATTCTTCACCATTTAGATGTGAATATTTTTTAACGATATTCATGCTTTTGGCTCCGAAATAATTGAAAGTTGCCACTCAGTAGGATATTTGGCAACTTTATCTTTAAGAGAAGGAATATGTATTGGTTTGGTAATAGGGCGAAGTTTAAGTACTCCATCTTCCAATTTTGCAATCCTTTCATTTGCTATCTCTATATATTTATTTTCTTTATCTATACCAATAGCATTCCTGCCATTTTTAAGAGCCGCAATAATTGTAGAGCCAACTCCGGCATAAGGGTCTAATACCCAACTTCCTTCATTCGTAAGAGCAAGTAAGCATCTTTCAACTAATTCAGTAGGAAATTGGCAAGGATGTTCTGTTTTTTCAGGATGATTTGATTTTACGTTTGGGATATCCCAAACTCCTGATTCCCAATCATCAATCAATATTTCCCAAACATCGGATGGGTTTTTACCTTTCGGGTTTCCCGAAAATTGACCTTTTTTAGGACCTTTGAAATGTTTTTTCCCGGGATACTTTGATGGAACTCTCACATTATCGAGATTGAAAATATAGTTATCTGTTTTAGAAAACCAAAGTATAGTTTCGTATCGTCCGGAAAATCTTTTTGATGCATGGAGACCATGACCAAAATGCCAGATAATTCGATTTCTCAATTTAAGTCCATATTTCTTAAAAATATTATAGTAATAAATATCTAATGGAAAAATTTCACCCTTATTAACATAATTACCGACCTGCCAACAGATATTCCCTTTCGAAGATGTTACTCTAATTAATTCTTTTATAATATCTTCCTGTTCAAGAAGATAATTTTCAATTGATTTTTTAGTCTCATATTCTTTTCCAACATTATATGGAGGAGAAGTAATAATAAGATCAAACTTCGAATCTTCAATCTCTTTAAGAGATTCTATTGCATCTCCATATATTAACTTATAATCTACTTTATTATTTTCTGTGAAACTTAATTCCAAAATTCATCCCATTCTTTTACTTAACTATACTTTAATTTAGCAATTCTTTTTGGTAAACTCTAAATTTTTTGATTAGTTTGCCGCCGAATTTCTCCATCTCTGCTCGAACTTTATAATTTGTTTCTAATTCGTGATGACTATCGATATATTTATATCCGGCTTTTTTTGATTCATTAATTATCGCAACCATACCCCATACATCCAGTCCTTTATTCTTATAAATATCTCTTGTTCCTGCAATTAGAAGATCGCACTGCTTGGAATTTTTTCCGGCTTTAAGAAGATGAAAAATACCAAATGGAAGCAGCTTTCCTTTAGCTTTTTTGAACCCTTCGCTAAGGTTCGGGATACTAATTAAGAATCCGCAAAAATCTCCATCTTTTTCCACCGCTTTTATAAACCGAGGATCGATCAAATCCCAAAATCGTTTAATCAAAAATTTTGATTCAGCTTCGTCTAGAGCCTCATAACCAAAAAGATGAACGTAAGTTTCGTTCATTACTTGCATCATTTTATCCGCATAAGTTTTCAATTCTTTTTTCTTTTTAAATTCAAGAAAAGTATATTCGCTCCGTTCGATTAAACGATCATTAATTTTAAGAAATAATTCCGGTATCGGCTTTGCCACATCGATTTGATAGACCACATAATCGATCTCTTTTGTATAACCTCTTCTTTCCAGATAATCGATTACCCACGGGAAATTATAATTCGTGGCAATTGTTACCTCGTGTTCATATCCCTCAATAATATAGCCCTCGGGGTCTTGATCCGAAAATCCATAAGGTCCAATGATTTTGTTATATCCAAATGATTTCACCCATTCTTCAATCCGCTCCATTAAAGCATTATATACTTCTAAATCATCATAAGTATCCATAAACCCAAATCGAGCAGCTGTCTCTATTTTACCCGATTTTTTAATAATACCCATTATTCTTCCGACAGGTTTAGAATCTTTATATGCAATCAACAATATAGTCTGATCGTTCTTAAAAGCAGGATTTACATTTTTATCAAAAAACATCTTTTCGTCTAATAGTAATGGGGGTACCCAATTTTCGTGATTAGCATGTATTTTATATGGGAGTTTTAGGAAATGATTAAATTCTTTCTTAGTTTCGACTTCTTTGATATGAAGCATCTTCCTGCCGGTTAATTATTCTTGGAATTTTGAATGTAAATTTACACTAATTTTTGTTCTCTTTTTTAACTGAATTTCTGAAATGGAAATTTATCTTTCGATATACAATTAAATATAGAAGTTGATTAGGAATTCGATAAAGACGTTTAAATCTCGAGCATTCTCTGAATCGGAAGTCGAGCCCTTTCTGCAAGCTCGGGTTCTACTTTCACTTCATACTGTTCGAGTAATAATGACTTGAATACTTTTTCGAGTGTAATCATCTTCATATATTCACAAACCGATGATTCCGATATTGGATAGAAATCCGATTCAGGTTTTAGTTTTTTTAACCTGTGAAGAATTCCAGTCTCAGTTGCAATCACAAATTCCTTGGAATCTGATTCATTAACATGATTAATCATCCCTTCGGTAGAATAAATATGAGTACTCGGGCAATCAAAATAAACTTGCGACTTTAGCATACAGGAAGATGAACAGCCACATTCGGGATGAATAAGAAATTCTGCATTCGGATGTTTTTTTGTTGATTCATCAAAATCAATCTCACCGATCTTTTCATGAACATGACATGCGCCATCCCAAATTTTTATATCCCGACCGGTCATCGCCTTAACATATCCGCCTAAGAATTTATCGGGGAGAAAAAGAATCTGCTTATCAGCAGGGATTGATTCTACTACTCTTACAGCATTCGATGAAGTAACGCAATAATCGCTTTCGGCTTTGACAGCAGCAGTGGTATTAACGTACGATACCACAACCGCACCGGGATTTTCTTTTTTCCATTCTCTTAATTGTTCGGCGGTAATTGATGCAGCTAAAGAGCAACCCGCTTCTAAATCAGGAATTAACACTTTTTTATTCGGAGAAATTATTGATGCGGTCTCAGCCATAAAATGGACTCCACAAAAAACAATTATATCGGCATTAGTCTTTGCCGCCTGCTGCGAGAGACCCAAGGAATCACCAACAAAATCAGCAATATCTTGTACCTCGGGCAATTGATAATTATGGGCAAGTATAACTGCATTCTTTTCTTTCTTAAGTTTTTTTATTTCTTCAATCATTTTTTCTTCAGTCATTTTTTTAATCTTTCATATTTTCATTGATATATCTAATGCTTTAACCGAATGAGTAAGTGCGCCAACTGAAATAAAATCAACCCCCGTAGATGCAACTTCGGCAATGTTTTCACTTGTAATATTACCGGAAGCTTCGGTCTTTGCTTTTCCGGCAATTATTTTTACTGCTTCTTTCATTATTTCTATGCTCATATTATCTAACATAATAATATCTGCTTTTGTTTCAAGGGCTTCTCTTACTTCGTCTATATTTTTAGTTTCCACTTCTATCCTAAATTTATTTCCATATTTATTTCGAATCAGAGATACGGCTTTTGTTATACTCCCCGCAGCTTTAATATGATTATCTTTTATTAAAACCATATCGTATAAACCGATTCGGTGATTTTTCCCACCTCCTTTTTTTACTGCGTACTTATCGAGCATCCTCAGTCCGGGCACTGTTTTGCGTGTATCAAGCAGTTGCGCCGTAGTATCTTTTAATTTTTCTGAATAAGAATGTGCCATAGTGGAAATGCCTGATAGACGCTGCATAAAATTAAGTGCGGTTCTCTCACCCGTTAAAAGTGTTCTCTCGCTTCCTTTTATTTCCGCTGCAATCGTACCTGCTTTTAAGAAATCACCATCTTTACAAAACATCTTAAAAGAAATATTTTTGTCTAACTCTTCAAAAACCATTTTCGCAATCGATAGTCCGCAGATAACTCCATCGGACTTAACTAAAAACCTGCCTATCGATTTTGATTTCTTCGATATAATAGCATTTGTTGTAATATCGCCTCTTGCAATATCTTCCTTTAATGCACGCTTAATTATTTTTTTTATTTCCGATATCTCTAGTTTCATTTTTCGAATTTTATTTTATTGTTTTGGATAATAGTTTTTTTGAAAGCATCTGATTCATTAGGGAAATCTGTCCGATAATGTGCACCTCTCGATTCTTCTCTATATAATGCTGCCTCTGCCGTCATCTTAGCATTCATTATCAAACTATACGACTTGAATGCGTAATATTCCTCTGCATATTTGTTTATAATTGAAAGATCACTTAGTTCATCTATAAGTTCCAGAAGAGATTCTTTTGACCGTACAATACCTGCATATTTCCAAATTAAATCGGCTATATTATTTTTTAGTAATAAATATGATTTTTCATTTTCTTTATTCAAAGAGAATTTATTCGCTCCAAGGAATTCAATTTCATTTGATAAGTTTCTTTTTTGAAGGATCGATTCTACTGCGCGATTTCCGAATACGAGGCATTCAAGAAGTGAATTTGAAGCTAATCTATTTGCTCCATGAATTCCGGTAGAAGAGGCTTCTCCTACCGCATAAAGATTTTCAATATTTGTTTCAGCATTAAGATTCGTCCTAATTCCGCCTATCGAATAGTGCGCTGCCGGAGCTATTGGAATTAAGTCCTTTGTTATATCTATTCCAAAATTGAGTGCTTCTAAATAAATCTTTTCGAATCTCGTTTTAAGAAGATCATGATTAATATGATCTGCTTTTAGATAAACGAATTTTTCTTTTGAATTAGTAATCTCAGTAAAAATTGCTTTTGCTACAATATCGCGTGGAGAGACTTCTGTAATTCCATATTTCTCTAAAAATCGTTTCCCATCATGATCCAATAACCAAGCACCTTCGCCGCGTACTGCCTCGCTTATTAAAAAAGTTCTTCCATCAGGACTGTAAAATGCGGTTGGGTGGAATTGAACAAATTCCATACTTTCGATATCCGCACCGGCATCATAAGCAAGAGTAACACCCTCGCCGGTAGAAGATTCAGGATTGGTGGTTCGGCTATAAATGGCTGAAGCCCCGCCGCTTGCTATTATAACTGAATTAGCTTTAATAATAATATTTTTTTCATTAATACTATCATAAATCGCTACACCCACACACTTGGAATTTTCAGTTATAATTTTATGAGCAAAACAGTTTTCATAAACTTTTATATTGGGATTCGATTTTACGAGACCGAGAGTAAAATTAACTAATTCTTTTCCGGTAGCTCCGCCTCCGGCATGTAAGATTCTTCTTCTTGAATGTCCCCCTTCTAATCCGAATGCAATTTCTCCTTTAACTTTATCGAAAGGCATTCCTAGATCAATCAATTCTCTTACTCTTTGGGCACCTTCCTCCACTAAAACTTTTACAGCTTCGGGTCGGCATAAATCTCGACCTGCAATTAATGTATCTTTATAATGCAATTCAGGAGAATCGTCCTCCGAAAGTGCGGCTGCGATCCCACCTTGTGCCCAAAAAGAATTGCTCTCCTCTAAAGTAGTCTTGGTAATTATTGCGATCTTTAGTTCCCTACCGGCTTTATATCCGGTATAGAGTCCCGCCAATCCCGTTCCAATTATTACTACATCAAATTCATGTTCCATCATTTACCTATTAAAACAAAAATACTATTTATAAATATAACCTGATTGATAATAAAGTTTATACTCTTTATTAAAGTTAAAAGGAAAAAAGTTTCTAAATAGGTACCGATCAAGTCGAATCTCTTCGCCCAAAATGTCGAACAATAATTTCTGATCTGTTGAATATCATCATTTTCAACCCAAAAACGCATTTTCCATACTTGGCACGATTATTTATATATTATAAACTAAACGAATTAACCAAACAGGAGAGTAAGATGAAAAAGTTATTATCAATGGCAGCCGTATTTGCACTTGTATTTGCTTATACCAATCTAAATGCACAGGAAAAACCGGCTGACAAACCGAAAGTCGATCCGCCCAAAGAGCATGGCACACATTTCGTAGATGCTAATGGGGATGGATTTAATGATAACGCCCCCGATCATGATGGTGACGGAATTCCGAATGGCGTTGACCCTGATTATACCGGAAGCAAATTTCAGAAAGGAAAGAGAGCTTTTATCGATCTTAACGGTGACGGGATTAATGATAATGCCGGTCAAGGAAGGCAAAATAAAGGCAAGGGTATGAGAGGAAAATTTGGTCCGGGTAATGGCACAGGCAATCAAGGTGTAGGTCCTCAAGATGGAACCGGTAATGGTGCAGGTAACGCAGCAGGTACAAATGACGGTACAGGTACACAGAAAAGAGGTAAAGGATTTAAAGGCGGGAAAAAATAATCTATTGTTTTTGTGGGCGAGACCTTTGGGATAATGTCGAATGTTACTAATGACATTATCCCCTTTTTTTAATTTAAAGAATTCTAAATATTGGGTTAAGATCTTACCGGTATCAGTGGTAATTACTTTTTTCCAATAAGGGGAATCTACTATCGAATTACAGCGGAGCCGGCACTTGTGATAACTTTTTTGTCATTTAATGGATATCTTACAATTCTATGAAAAAATTAATAACCTTAATATTCTTCTTATTTGCCTCGATTGCCAATGCGCAATGGACTTTCGATATTTCAATAGGACAGGAATATAACGATAATCCATTTCGCTCTCCTATACCCGAGAGCAATATTATTTCCGATTATGGATTCAGCTTTGAAAATTATAATGAAATAATCCAATTAGGTTATAGCGGTTCTTATTTTGCATTAGATAAGAATCCCGAACGTAATTTCTTTTGGCATCAATTAGGTCTTTGGCATAATAATGAACTTAATAATTTTGGCGTTTACTTAGAACAGCGCTACGCCAAATCAGATTTCCAATTTCTTGATTATAGCGAGCTCGGTGGTTATTTTAATCAACGATTTGAATTAGCCAATATTTTTTCATCTGTTCATTCTGCAATCACTTACACAAACTTCCCCTTAATAAGTTCATTAAATAATTGGACATTCACACTTGGATATGAGGGCAATAGGGGGTTTGAAGCTACCGGTACTTCTCTTATTTTAGGTGCGAAATACAACTATAAATTTTATACCTATGAGACTTATGGAATAGCAGTGCCAACTGCATCAGACGGTGAAATCTATTTAATCGGAAATAAAGAAGCCACACCAATAAACCATATAACTTCCTATTTCCGAATTGCCCAATCAATACTGAGCAAAACCGGAGCTGCATTTCAATTTACAAATAGGAGCATACTTGGAGATATAAATAGTGTATTTCTTTCGGGCGATTTTGCTCTATGGGAAGAATCAGAAATATTTGATGACCCGATTAAAACCGAGGGGAATAGTTTCGCTTTTGAGATTACACAATTAATCGACGATTTTTCTCTGAAAGGAGGATACTATATAAATTACCGTAATTTCCCTTCGCAAGGTATTTATTCTGATTTAGAGAATTTTGATTTCAATCAAATGAGAAGTGATAAACAATCGATTTTTAATTTATCACTTTCTAAGAATAGCTCAATAAAAATCGGGGACTTTGCCGAATTGAATTTGTCATTAAATTACCGTTATATTGATAATAAATCCAATAGCACTTGGTTTAATTACAAAGGTAATAGCTATTCCTTAAATTTAGATTTGATTTTTTAGAGTGTATAATTCTCGATGAAATTTGATAATATCAAAAATGCAGTTATTCAACCCAAAAGCGTTCTGTTAATTTTCGTAATTACAGCTTTTATTATTATATCTTTTTCGGTAATTGAAATCAGACAGAGTCGTAACGACCTGCTGGAATTAATGGAAAATCAATCACATTCGCTCCTCGAAGGACTTTCTTCTGCTTTAGAAAATTCACTGATTATAAATGAAGAGATAGAAAAAGAATCGGAAGAAAAACTCTTTAATAATGCCGGCTATATAAAATTTTTATATGAAAAGAGAATGGTAACAAATAAGCTGCTCGAAGAAATTGCACATTCTAATAATTTATTTAGAATAAATATTTTTAATAGTAATGGAGTAAAATTATTTTCAAGCCATTCTATGACTAAAAATAATTTCGGAAGCGGTGCCGACCCCAAAAATGTTCTTTCCGATATCTTCGAGAAAGAAACCGATACATTAGTCATTGGACTTAGGTCTTCTAATAATGAGAATAATTACCGGTACGCAATAGCGATTGCCGCAAATGACAGAAGCGCAATAGTATTAAATGCTGATGCAGATAATATAATCGAAAACAGGAAAAAATTCGGATTCGGTTCGCTGCTAAATAAATTTGCTTCTGGTGCTAATTACCTATATGCGGCAGTTCAAGATACTTCCGGAATTATTGCCGCCTCCACTAAAATTCAATCACTTGAAGAGATCAATAACTCTGAATTTCTTATGACTGCGATGAGGGATTCCTCGTCCGCTTGGAGAATTAGTACTTATAACGATAAAGATATTTTTGAAGCTGTGCATCCTTTTTCTTATGATGGAAAAATAATCGGGTTACTTAGGATCGGTTTATCTCTCGAAAATTATGACGATATAAATACTCGGATATTTGCGCGTACATTAATTATGGGATTTGTTTTACTCATATTTGGTTCAGTTTTATTTTCGTTAGTTTTTCTAAAGCAAAATTTTAATATCCTTCATGATAGATATAAATCGGTGGAATTATTAAAAAACCAATTCATGGAACGAAACGAGAGATTAAAGGCAACGGGTATGCTTGCCTCCGGAGTTGCCCATGAAATAAGGAATCCGCTTAATACCATCGGTACTATCGCTCAACAGTTGAATACTGATTTCAAACCCGAATCAGATAAAGAAGAATATTTGCATCTCACATCTTTAATCTATTCTGAAGTAAAAAGAATCAATGAAACTATCGAAAATTTTCTCCGATTCGCTAAACCATTAAAACTGACTAAATCTATTTTTAATCTTAGCGACTTTCTTTCTGATATGAATCTTCAATTCAAAAGACTTATTACGGATAAAGGGATAAGAATGGAAATAAACTGCCCATCTGATATTGAAGTTAATTGGGATAAAAATCAGATTAAGCAGGTGTTCATTAATCTAATTCAAAATGCTATTGATTCTATTGCTTCTAATGATGCTAATAATTCTATCGCCTCTAATGGCGAGATTGCTATTTCGGTTTCGGAAAAGAATAAAATCATTACTATTGAGTTGAGCGACACCGGCAAAGGAATTTTGAAAGAAGACGAAAAGAAAATTTTCGATCTTTATTACAGCACAAAAACAAACGGGAATGGAATAGGATTAAGCATAGTTAATAAAATAATTGCCGAACATGAAGGGACTATTTCTGTTTCGAGTGAACCGAATATTAAGACAACTTTTTTAATTGAATTACCAAAAGATTCATCGAGTAGATAAATATGAATGAACTAAATATATTATTAATAGACGATGAATTTCCGCAGCTGCAATCTCTAAAATCATTTTTAAGCAAAAGAAATATGAAAGTCTTTACTGCTTCGGATGGGCAAAAGGGTTTAGATATTATACGCAATAATGCAATAGATATCGTAATAACAGATTTTCAAATGCCCGGATTGAACGGATTAGAAGTCTTAGAAAAAGCTAAAGAGATTAATACCGAATTAGATATAATCCTTATCTCTGCTTATGGTACTATCGAACGGGCGGTGGATATTATGAAAGCAGGCGCATTCGATTATCTCACTAAACCGATTGACCTTACTGAATTAGAGAGAATTATAAATCGATTGCGCGAACGAAAATATTTGATATCGGAGAACCGACTTCTAAAACAGAAATTAAACGAAAATTTCTATTCTTCTTCTATTATTTATAAAAGCCGCTTGATGAATGAAGTCATGAGTAAAGTATCGCGTGCGGCTCCATCGAAAACAACTATATTAATTCGAGGAGAAAGCGGTACCGGTAAAGAATTAATTGCAAAAGCTATTCATTCGGCAAGTACACGCTCTGAAAAACCCTTTATTACTGTAAATGTAGCTTCTCTTTCTGAAAATTTATTTGAAAGCGAACTCTTCGGACACGAGAAAGGTTCTTTCACTGGTGCGATCAATCAGAGAATCGGAAAATTTGAAGAAGCCGCCGGCGGCACTCTTTTTATTGATGAAGTCGGAGATATCCCACTCTCTATTCAGGTAAAATTACTCCGTTTAATTCAATTCGGAGAAATTCAACGCATCGGAAGTAATGAAATTATTAATGCAGACGTAAGAATAATTTCCGCAACTCATCGTAATATCGAACAAATGATATCTGATGGGGAGTTTAGGGAAGACCTTTACTATCGATTGAACGTAATTACGATAGATATTCCACCGCTCAAAAAAAGAAGGGAGGATATTCCTTTATTAATCGATCATTTTATAAAAAAATATTCCAAACTAACGAATAAAGAATTTTCCGGTATCTCAAAAGAAGCGTTCGATTATTTAATAAAATACTCTTTTCCGGGTAATATTCGTGAGCTCGAAAACATAATCGAGAGAGGAATCGTTTTATCGCGTAATGAATTATTGACAATGGAAGATTTTCCAAACCTTGATCTTCCTTCACAATCTAATACGATGCTCGATCCTCTCAATTTAGAAGATGGATATGAAACAAAAATGAATGCGTATGAAAATGAGATGATTCAAGAGGCATTAAGAAGAAGCGGCGGAAATAAAAGTGCCGCTGCAAGAATGCTTGGAATTTCAGAGAGACATCTACGCTCCCGTCTGGAGCGGATTAATCATAAAGAAAAATAGATACTACTATTCAAGATTAATCAGTAGGATTGATAAAAATAAAGACCGAACAATACCAAGCAATTATTTCCTCTAAATTCATTTTGCTGCGAAACCACAAATTTACCTATACTAGAGACAGCATCTATTTCTATTTCATTAAGATCATCTTCTTCACATCTGTAAAACCACCGGCAGTTATACGATAGAAATAAATTCCGGAGGCTAATCTTGAGGCGTCGAAATTAATTGAATAACTTCCTGCATCCTTAGCCGCATTCTCTAATTCCATTACTTCATTTCCTAATACATCAAAAACCTTTAGCATAACTTTTGATTGCTTCGGTAATTGATAATTGATCGTAGTAACAGGATTAAATGGATTGGGATAATTTTGTTCTAAAGTAAATTCCAAAGGCAATTCTTCTTCCGAGACCGAAGAGATCAAATCGAATTGAGAATAATTAAAATTATATCCATCGAAGAAAAACCTTACCTGATAAGTATGTTTCCCTGCTTCAAGCACCACATCGGGACCTGTTACCGTACGCCAATTCTGCCACCCATTGCTATTAGGTACATCGATAGTAGAACCGACATTACTTCCGTCAATTGCCAATAAAATCTTCCCCCCGGCTTTATTTGCCGAGGTTCTTAAACTAATTCTATACGTTCCCCTTTGCTCCACATCGATTGTATGAACAACATATTCGCCCGTACCGATATGACTAATATTATAACCGCTCGAAATCGCATCGGAACATTTCTCTAAATCGATTCCATCGTTTCTATATACCCAACCGTTATTCCAAGTCCCCGAATTAACATTCTGATAATCATTATCCCGGTAAGCAATATTATATCTTCCATAATCATAATCAGAACCGAATAATATTCCCGGAATTTTATTTTCTCTGAACGGTTTTAATTCAGTTGTCTGAACCTGTCTGAACATTGCATCGATCATATCTTCATTAAATTCGCAGTTATCATTATTGAAATAGATTGCCTGTTGAGTTAAGCCTGTTATAGCCGCCTGCACCGAAGGCTTAGAACCTGTTCCGCTCCAATATTTTAGTAAGTTATCATAACCTTCGGATTTTCTTACGTTCCACGGACTATTTACTGAACCGATTTTTTTGAAAGTCCACCAGCACCACCCGATATTATTTGCTTCCACTAGTTCGATGGCATCAGTAAACCAAGCATTAGAATTTTCTCCCGATTCGCCGAGCCAAAGAGGAATATTATGCTGTGCGCTCATCGATAAATATCCGGAGATAGAATTTAGATCATTATTATTCCAATACTTATGGAAACTATAAACCATATTATTATCCCATGGCGGAGTTAAACCCGTAAAATCATTAGCCCACCAATTCCCCTCGATAAAGATTATATGTTTTTTATCAACTTCTCTGATCGCATTTGTAATTGCTATATATAGATCGCGAAGCGGCTTATTATTATTGGGTAAATTCCATTTAGTTTCATTAATTAAATCATAACCTCCGATCCATTCTTCATTGGCGTAACGCGTGGCAAGCTTTTTCCAAAGATCGATTGTACGAAGTCTATTAGTTTCCGATTCCCATAGCGATGGCTCGCCGGGGATATAATCGGAAATATTTTCATCACTCTGTCCCCCCGGTGCCGCATGAAGATCGAGTATTAAATAAAGCTGATACTCCTTGCACCAAGCAAGCAGGCTGTCTGTCAGCTCGAAACCCTCATCAATATATTCAAATGGCTTATCCTTAGGAGTATATAGATTATAATGCATCGGCAGACGAATTGAATTAAATCCCATTTCGGCGAGCTGTTGAATATCTTTTTTTGTAACCATGTTTTGGCGGTAAAGCTTAAAGAATTTTTCAGTCTCTTCTTCTCCAATAACCGATGTAATTTTTTTCCTGAATTCGGTTGCCGAATTAGCAAAAGAAGATGTCTGCAACATATATCCTTCGGGAACCATCCAGCCGCCGAGTCCCATTCCTCTTAATAGAACGGGTGTCCCGTTTTCATTTACAATCTTCCTTCCATCTGCTTTTAAAAATCCCTGCCCGTTTATATTGATTACAATCAGTAAACTCAAAATAAATACATAATAAAAAATTGACTTCATAATTCCCTTTGAATAAGATTTTCGATAATTAATAAATATATAAAAAATAACAACAACTACGCTAAAAGTGCAGTTCCGGCGATAATTAAAATTGCAGCAGCTATTCTCCTATAAAGATTATCTTCTTTGAAAATACTACCACCGGCTATAATTGCGAAGAGTATCGAAAGTCTCTTTACCGAAATCACTAATGCTACTGGAGCGAGTTTCACTGCCTCTATTTGCGTATATCGATAAATCAATGTAAAAACACCAACTAGAATTAATAAGATAATCAAATTACGATCAATACCATTTTCGGCTGCTTTATTTCTCTTGCGCCAAATTATAAGCGCAAGTCCAAAAATTACAACAAAAAATAACTGCTGATATGCCATAAATGTATAAGGAGGCAGCTTGTAATCCTTTAATAATACTCGGTCGATTAATGATGTGGCAGTAAATAAAAAGAGCGCGATAATTATATAATTGTATTTTCCGCCTTTGAAGAGATTTTTTATCGGATCAAAAAAATGATTATTCCCTTTCTTTAGCTCGAGTACATAAGTGCCGCTAAGCATAAGTAAAACGCCCGACCATTGCCGGAGAGATAAATGATCTCCAATCAATAGCACTCCAAAAACCGCAATAAATCCCGGCGAAAGAGCGAGCAACGGTAGTGCCTCCGAAATCTCTAAATTCTTAATCGAGATCATTATACAATAGAACGCACCCGCACTTAGAATCGTCTTAAAAAAAAGAAAATTCAAACTCGTGGCGGCATTCGGTGGATAAACGGCAAAAAAGAAAAACGGGATTGTGAAAATTAAGGTGGAAAATGATGACCAAAACGAGAAGCGGAGTGGATCAAAATTCAGGAGCGATTTCTTTTCGGTTATCGCCCCTGCTGCTGAAAATATTGCAGATATAAAAGATAATACAAACCAATTCATCGGTAATTAAAATCCCGCATAAAGTTTTAGATAAATATTTCTTCCCGGATCTATTGAAGCCATACCTCTATTCGTTGTAAGATGATTAACATACGCCTTATCAAATAGATTCTCAATTCCGGCAGAAATTCGGAAATTCATTGCGCCATATAGAATCGGTTTTGTAATCAACGAAGCATTGAATAGTGCATAACCTTTTGTAGCACTCTCCAAAGGAGCAGGATCGTTTTGAACCGCAAATAACGTAGTGGAAACCTCCGCCTGTAAATTCTTTACGATACTAATTGTTAGACCCAATGTTCCGTTTAATGGTGCTATCTCGGGTAAATTAGTATCGTTTGTAATATCGTCTCCTTTTACGAATGAGATTGAGCTAAAGAATACATTATCGCCATAAAAGTTATTTTGGTAACTTAAATCAAAACCATAGAGACGAGCTTTGCCCACATTCTGTTTAATTCGTGCAGCGCGAGTTTCAAAAAATCCCGGCACTTCCACCACTAAATCAGTTAGATTATTATAAAATATACTTGAGATTAATTTATAGTTGCTTCCATAATATCGGATACCTAAATCGATCGACTTGCTTTTTTCGGGAGCAAGCAAAGGATTACCAAGGCGGACTATATTCCCTTGATCTATATATTGAAATCTTTCTTCGAGCGATGGAGAGCGAAATGAATAACCGAGACTCATTGTAAAATCTAAATTTTTCGTGAGTGAATAGATAGCACCAATATTTCCGCTATATGAAATATCATCAAAATTAGTATCATTCCAAATTACACTCTGTCCTGCCGGGTTATCGTTCCTCACTCCATCGGTTATATCATATAGCGGATTAAGTGTCCTTTCCCCTTTTACGTCAATTTGATCTAGGCGTGCGCCAAGTGAAAGTTTTAGTTTATCTTTTATCACTTCTGCATCGTCCTGTGCGAAAATGCCGATACTCTGGAAACTCGAATTTGGAAGCGGACTCTCGGCGATAGTTTTAAAAATTGTTTTTACCACATTCCCTGCGGGACTTAGCACTTCTATCTTCTGCTCTTTTGTTCTTAAACCTTCATAGTCCCTTTTCCAATAATCGATTCCGACTACTAACTTATTTGCCGGTGCTAAAGAAAGTTCTGCAAAAACCTGTGCACTATTATTATTGTGGTCGGCACCCGGAAGAATTTTTAATACACTTACTCTTCGCGCCGGATTGCTCCCAGAAGCAGGTACGTTTTGGACTATATGAGGTATATTTTCTACATCTCTTACTATAAATTGATGAGAAAATTTTGCTGTCAATTTCGTAATGAGTTCCGATATATTCTGAATTTCATAGGATGCAGCGATCATCTCTCTTTTTTCTACCGGGTATCTTAAATCTGCACCCTCCGGAAATAAAGGAGCCGCTCCCGGAATCCCCACGTCTTCTGCTTTAAATAATTGATAATCGATCTTTAATAGATGATTCTCGGTAGGAATTAAATTAAAAGCACCCGAAAAACTATAATCTTTGAACCGGCTGTTTTTTACCGTTCCGAGTGCACTTTTATAATCATCAGCTTTCCTAAAAGAACCGCTTAATTTAGCAGACCAGATAGATGAACCGCTGAAAACCGCTCCCGAAAAAAGTGTAGAATTATTTACAGAATTATAACCTGTGGATACATTTCCACTTGCATAAAAATTTTCATTAAAGTAAGGTGATTTTGATACGATATTTACAACACCGCCCGTAGCACCCGAACCATAGATTGATGATGCAGCTCCTTTTATTACTTCAATGCGTTCGATATCGGAAAGATCAACTAATGAGAAACGAGCAGCTAGATCGGTAGCAGTTTCCATACGGTTGCCATCGACCAGCGCAACAATATTTTGCCTGTTCATTCCGCGGATCGAAATTTCCGTTCCCCACATTCCATCTCTTATTATTGCTAATCCTGCTTCCCTATCTAGTGCATCCGAAAGCGATTGAAATGGCTTAACCTGAAGATCACCCTGAGTAATTAAATTCTCTGAATATGGCGATTGACGAAGTACCTTGCCTGTTTTTTGACTGCTTACTATCACCTCATCCATCTCAATGATAGTAGGGATTAAA
The DNA here is from genome assembly GCA_937936675.1 of uncultured bacterium. Taxonomy (GTDB): domain Bacteria; phylum Bacteroidota; class Ignavibacteria; order Ignavibacteriales; family Melioribacteraceae; genus BRH-c32. Next base: position 11,084 of record CALDDL010000285.1, on the reverse strand, counting down.
TCGAACTGCATTAATTGCGGTGTAGGGGAATCGATTACAATATCCTGATCGATAGACTTATAACCGAGATGAAATACTTTGATTGAATATTCTTTTTCGGTGAGATTAGGAATCCAAAAATTCCCATTTGTATTTGTATAGTAATAATTATTGTTTATAAAAACGATTGCTCCATGGATTGGTAAATTTAATTCCGAATCGGTTACGTTTCCTTTGAGTGTTATATTTTGGGAATAGGTAATAGAAGCAATAAATAGAAGAGCGAACAGCGTATGCTTAAACATGATATAGTAAATCCAATTATTAAAAAATATTGATTTTAAAGTTAACTATAATCGACATGAAAAGCATAGTGAGACATTTACCAAATAAAATGTAATCGATTACTAAATCGATAATTTTATATATAAAAAGGGATATTAGGTGGAATTAAATAATTTAGTTTTGTGTTATGAATTTTTTTTATAATTTAATGTTACTACAAATCAATTGAGGGAAAACGAAAAAAATCAAATCTTATTAATTTTTTTTCCAACCGTTTTCTGGAAAAATATTGAATTCAATTCTCTATATCATTAAATAAAAAAAGGGGTTTTAATGGCACGAAGATTTTGTGTAGCAATAGACTTCACCGGAATTCAAGCGTATGTATTCGCAAGCAATAAGCTCAAGGATAATCTTGGGGCTTCATACTTGCTCGAAAACATATTCAAAAATATTCCCAAACATTCTGATATCTTCAGTGAAACTTCAATCAATCGGATCATAAAAGAAGAATCTTCTTCAAATGGCGATGAAGTTATTGGTTATGATGGAGGTGGCAATAAGATTATGTTCTTCGATACCGAAGAAGATGCAAAAAATTTCGTAAAGGAATTTTCGCTTTATATTTTAACCGAAGCTCCCGGTGTAACCTTCGCTTCATTCATTAAAGAAATCGATACCGATAAATGGAAAGAGGAAAGTAAGCTTTTATTTAAAGGATTGGCAGTTAATAAATCCAAGCATCCATCTAATACTGTTATTCCTCGTCACGGCATTACCGCTGAGTGCAATCAATCCGGCTTCTCGATGGACGTATTCGTTGAATCAGAAAATAAATATGTCTCCTCTTCGGTCAGACCAAAACTTACTGCGTATAAAAATTCGATTACAGAAAGCCCCTTCTCCAAAGAATATCCCGATTATGAATTGACTAACGAACTCGATAATCTTGGTCAAAGAAAAGGACACGAAAATTTTATTGCTATCGTTCATATTGATGGCAACGATATGGGACTTACTTTTAGTGCTCTTAATAGCTTAAAAGAAACCCGTGAACTTTCGGCAAAAATTAAACAACATGTAAAAGATTCGTATAATAAACTCTTGGAGCAAGTGATTAAGGATATCGAAGGAAAAAAATATGATGGTTTGCTCAACTTGATTCGTGAAAATAATAAAACGTCTCTCCCCATCCGTTCCATCATTATGGGTGGTGATGATATCACATTTGTATGCGAAGGAAAACTCGGAATTTATTACGCAAAACTATTTATGGAATTTATGTCCGAACTTGAGCTGCCAGATGGTAATAAACTTTCTACTTGCGCTGGAATAGCAATTCAGAATACAAAATTTCCGTTCTATCGTGGTTATGAATTAGCCGAACAGCTTTGCTCTAATGCTAAAGCAAAAAGACGACAACTTAAGAGTAAAGGCAATTGGTTCGATTTCCATATCTCCTATGGCGGATTCTCCGGTTCACTAAAAGAAATTAGAAATTTGCATTATAAATCTCAATCAGGTGATTTATATATGAGACCTTATCATTTCTCTATTCCCGGTTTTGAAACTAATTCTGAATTCGATTTCGATAATCTCACAAAAGCAATTGCTCATTTCAAGAAAAAAGATAGCAATGGGAAACTCATATTCCCGAATAATAAAATTAAAGAACTCCGTGAAGTGCTCTCGCAAAGCGAAGCTTCACAGAAAGATTTTATCAAGCATCTCAATGCTCGCGGTTTAAAACTTTGCGCCGATAAAACGGAGAGCGGGTTATTTACCGGTAACTCAACTAAGTATCTAGATATAATAGAACTTCTTGAATTTTATCCATTCGCATCTGATAATAAAGGAGGAAATTAATAATGACTCAGCTCAAATTAAAAATTGAATTACTCTCTGATACTATGATCGGCTCTGGTGACGGTTATGGTGCCGTTATTGATAGCGATGTGGTTTATGATGAAGTTGGTATTCCATTTATTCCTGCTCGCAGAATTAAAGGTTGTCTCCGCGATTCGGCTTTGCAGGTAGTTGAACGTCTTAATTTCGCAAATATTAATTTATTCTCCGAAGATGACGTAAAAAATATTTTCGGCAAAAAAGGGGCTAAGTTTTCAGCCGATATTCGTTTCGATAATCTTTTTATTTCTGACTACGAAAAAACTAAAGCTGTCTTTAGTTACTTAATTAAAAACAAAAAAGATGATTTTAGTATCGATTCCATTATCAATTCTTTTACTAATATCAGAAGAAATACAGAAATAGAAAAAGGAATTGCAAAAGAGCATTCTCTTAGAACAATGCGCGTATTAAATAAAGGAATTTCCTTCGAGGGTGAAGTGGCTATCGATAGTTCAAACGATAATTCTAATTTCTTAATAGCTCTTGCGGCAATGAACTTAAAAAGAATCGGTTCTAAAAGAACCCGCGGCCTCGGAGAAATCAAATGCTATATCGATGATACCTCGCTCAATAAAAAAGCTATTGATTTTATCGAACTTAATGCTAAGGGAGGTGCAAATTGAAAACTATCTTATATTCTTTATATACAAAGTCTCCTGTTATTATTTCCGATTCATCGGGCGATTTAAATATGGTTTCCACAAAATCATATATCCCAGCTAATAATTTGATCGGTGCTCTTGCTTCTTCTTATATTAAAGAAGCTAAACTTAGAACTGATACCGCTCATTTAGATGAAAATTTTTATGATTGGTTTCTCTCGGGAAAAATCATTTTTCAAAATGCTTACCCCGTAATTACAAATAGCAAAGAACTCTCCTATCCTATTCCCTTTTCACTTCAATACGAAAAATTAGACCCTGAAAAAGTGCATGATCTTTTCTTCGGTGGAGATGTTGATAAACAAACTAAGCAATTTAATTCGATTGGATTATTCAAGGATAATGAATTGAGTACCATCTCAATCGAAAAAAAATTAAATCCGCATCATGAAGTAGATCGCTCCACAGGTGCCGTTAAACAAAGTGTATTCTTTAATTATGAATCTATTAAAGAAGGGATGCAGTTCAATGGAATAATTGATATACCCGATGATATGTATAATAAGTTCGAGGCTTTTCTTAAATCATCTAATTTTATCAATCTCGGTAGGTCTAAAAATACTCAATACGGGAAGACACAATTATTTACCTATTCATATAATGATAGACCGACTGTTGAACTAAAGGACAAGAATAAATTCACACTTGAATTAATTTCAGATACTATTATTTATAACGATAATGGATTTTCTTCAGGAAGTTTTTCCGATCTCGAGCGTCAACTGAAATTAAAATTTGGCGATAATATAAAGATCGAAAACCAGATGCTTAGAACAGTTCAAGTGGAAAATTTCGTTGGCATCTGGAATCTCAAAAAGGAATCTGAAATTGCATTTGCTGCCGGCTCTTCGCTTCTTATTTCCAATTGCAATCTTTCCAATGATGAGCTTTCCAAATCAATCTCAACCGGTATAGGCGAAAGAATCAATGAAGGTTTTGGCTCTCTCCGACTGCTTGGCAATTGTAATACAATTTCAATTAATGATAAAAATAAAGTTACTGAAGAATCTCTTCCAAGCGGTATCAATTCCGATACTATTAATAGAATACGTAAAATTGTTCTAGCCAAAATAGAAGAAGAAGTTAAGCTAAAAGCTTACGAAGTAAAAATTCCCAAAGGAAAGTTAAAAAATTCCCAATTGGGGCGTATCGAAATCCTTATTAAAAAAGCTGCGAACGAGGATAATTTTATTAATGAGATAAATAATATCCGCGATACTGCTAAAGAAAAATATAAGAGCTGTCATATAGGAAATAGCGACTTCTTAAAGTTTCTTACAGAACGAGAATATAAAAATAAAATCAATTTGAAAAACTTAATCTCAGAAAAAAACAAGGAATATGAAAAGATTCAAAACCCGCTTATAAGACCGGATGATACTCAATATGAATTTAATATCACTAAACTATTTTTAACTACACTATTAGTGGCAATTAGAAAAAATAATAAAGGGGGTAACTAATGAATCTCGGTATATTAAGATTGACAGGTAAAATAGAATTACAAAGCCCTCTACTAATCGGCAGCGGTGAAAGTGAAACCTCAGATATCGATATCATGCGCGATTCGGAAGGAAAACCATTTATCCCCGCCTCTTCTTTTATCGGAGTTATCAAATCTCATATAAATGATAATTTTGAGGTAGATAATATCAAAAATAAATTAAATAACATTTGGGGCTATACAAATAAACAAGAAGCTATGGCAAGCTCTATCTTATGCTCCGACCTTTATTTATTGGGCGATGAGAAACCTACTGAAATAAGAGACGGAATTGCTATCGACCCTAAAACAGGTATCGTATTGGATAAACATAAATTCGATTATGAAATCGTTCCTAAAGGCGCGGAATTTCAATTAAAGATCGATGCTCCCTATCGCGAGAATAAAGAGATAATTGAAAATCTTTTTGCCACCATAATTTCGGAACTAACTAATTCGCATGATATCAGATTCGGTGCTAAATCGAATAATGGTCTAGGTAAAGTAAAATTAAAGAACCAAAAACTTATCGATTATAATTTTGCCGATTATAAAAATTTTATCGCTTATTTGAATAATGAAGATGCTCCATGGAAAGAACTGGCAGAAGGATTTAAGAAAAACCATAATAAATTTAGTGCTTCATTGGAATTGAAAATAAAAAACTCTTTTATTCAAAGAGCTTATCCTACCGAAAGCACTCAACCAGATTCTGTTAATATTAAGTCGGGCGGAGAATATGTTATGACCGGCAGCGGTGCTAAAGGTGCTATTCGCAATAGAGCCTTAAGAATTGTAAATACTCTTCTCGAATCAAATACCGAAGAACCGCAGTTTATTAAAAATCTTTTCGGATTTGTTACAAAACAAACACATGAAAAATTAGATCATAATAAAAAAAGTTCTGTTGGAAGAGTAAGGATCGAAGAGACTAAAATTGCCACATATATTGAAGCTCTGCAAAATAGAATAGCGATGGATCGATTTACTGGCGGCACTATGAAGGCAGCTCTTTTTGATTCACTTGCACTTTTCTATGATAGCATCAAAGATCAAACAGGTGAAATGCCAAGCCTTAGATTGGATTTCTCTATTAAAGATTGCAGTGAAGCTGAAGCCGGCTTGATGCTTCTAATCATAAAAGATATATGGACAGGCGACCTGGCAATAGGCGGCGAAAAAAGCATTGGCAGAGGCGTTTTTGAAGGGTTAAAATTATCTTTTGATTATGAAGGAGAATCTTGCGAAATAAAATCTTCAGAAACTGCAAAATTTGCCGAATATCAAAAATATGTCGATTCACTTCTAAAAGAATTGGGGGTTAGCAATGAAAAATAACGGTCTAACAATAAAAAATATAAATTCCGAATGCGAAAATTTTACCTTCGAGGGTAAATCTATCGAAGAAGCGATCGGTAATAAAATAACTCTCGATTCTTTCGTATTGGCTTTTCTTAATAACGATGTAGTGATCGGAAAATTTAATAGCGGTAAATTCTCATTAAAAGAAAATCAAAGCATTGAGGAAAGGCAACTTAAGAAACTTAGAGTATTTAATAAGAATGAAGAACTATTCATTTGGAAAAGCGGCACAAAACTAACCGGAAGATATCGAAAAGACACTGAGGGAAATGGATGCAAAGCCATTGATGCTCATCAGGTATTATTCGGCTCTGAAACCGATGGTAATATTATTAAAGAGGAGAGAGGAACTGAAATAGAACTCCCATTTGATGTGCCTGAAATGCTCCTCAAAAATCCCGGAGACCGAGTAAAGATTCATACACGTAATTACTTGGGACTAAACGAAGCCGGGCAATATACTTATATCGATAGCCGATTGATCGGATTTACTTTCGGAAAAAACAATACAGAATTAGGAGGGAAATAAGATGGCAATTATAAATAACCATATTGAAAATATAGCTGAAGGTAGAAAAGCTAAAGCTCCATACAATTTTGTTCCGCTTAATGATGATAATATTATTGCAAGGGATTTGGAGGATAGAGTTGATTATGATATTTATCATGATGATTTATATACCGGTTTTATTGAAATTGAGTTAGAAACATTAACTGAAACTTTGCTAAGAAGAAGTAGTGATAGTCCTGATTTTTTTACTATCGGGGATCAAGTTCTTATACCGGGAAGTAGCATACGAGGTATGATCCGATCACTTGTGGAAATCCTTTCCTTTGGTAAATTCGGAAATTTCGAAGACAAAAAACTCTTTTTCAGAGGATTTGCTGATAAAACTTTGGGTGGTGAATATCGTAAAGCAGGATTAAGTGACTACAATCCGAGAAATAGAACTTCTGTTTATAACTGTAAGGCTGGTTTATTAACCTATAATAATCGAAAATTTACAATTCAACCTTGTGGACAACCATCACAAGTTACCAAGAATGAAGTTCGACAACTTTTCAGCCAAAATCAAAAATCGTATGCAACTTTCACTTATGAAAAAATTAAAAACAAATATTACGTTATTTCCGGAGATATGAATAACAAAAGACATGACTGGTGTATAGACTTAAATAATAAAGTTGGTAACCCGATTGCAGTAAAAGATTCTGATATTGAAAGTTACGAACAAGATATTAATAGAGATACGAAACAATTGGACTTATTGAAATTAGCAAGAGATGGAAAAGAAGTCCCCTGTTTTTATATTGAAAGAGGTGGAAGTCAAATCGTATTCGCACATACCCCTATGATGCGTCTTCCTTATAATTATAGTATTGGTGATCATATTCATGATGATCATAAGGACAAAAATATATACGACTTTGCTGAATTAATGTTTGGTTGTCTAAGAGATGAATTATCAAATTCAGTTGTAGGTAAACTATTTTTTGAAGATGCTAATTTAATCCCCGGGCAAAAAGATATTTATTCTTTAGATAAGCCCATGATCTGTAAACCATTACTCGAACCAAAGCCAACAACTTTCCAAAATTATTTAGTTCAAACTAGCGATAATCAAGCCAACTTATTTCATTATAATAAAATTGGTGATAAAGTCGCCGCAATTAGAGGTAATAAATTATATTGGCATCGCACTCCTGATTGGAAGAAAGAAGATCAAGATATGAGTAAAAAGGGTGAGTATGAAGCACTTATAAATCCTATCAAAGCGGGTATAAAATTCAAAGGGAAAATTCGTTTTGAAAATCTTAAGTATGTTGAATTAGGAATGCTTCTGCTTGCTATTGATTTACCTGATGGTCATGCTCATAAAATAGGCATGGGAAAACCTTATGGACTTGGTTCTATTAGAATTAATTCCGAATTGTTTATATCTGATAGATATTCAAGATATATAAATATTTCAGCAGAGATTACTGATATTGAAAGTTCGTCAGATCAAATAGAGGAGTTTAAAATTCATGCAATTAGTGCTATACTAAGAACTTTTGAAAATGATGAAGAAGCTGTGGATGATGAAGAAGCTATAAATGAGGAAAAAGAAGAAATTAAATATACTATGGACGATTTCTTTAAAAACAAAAGAATAAAAGAACTCTATCGAATGTTGGATTTCAAGAACAAACCAAAAAATTCTCAAACCCGTTATATGGAAATAGAACATAAGACACCTGACGGTAGAAAAAATAATGAATTCCGGGAGCGTCCTGTTCTCCCTTTGCCAACAAAGGTATAATCAAATTGAAATATATCATTAGTTATGATATTTCTTCCGACCGTATTCGCTCTAAAGCCGCTAAGGTTTTAGAGCAGTACGGCGTTCGTATTCAATACAGTATGTTCGAGTGCTCGCTAACTAAAAAGGAACTCGTAGAGCTAAAGCAAAAACTCGAAAAATTAATTAATCACAAAGATAGTTCAATTTATTTTTTCCCTTTATGCGATTCATGTTATAATAAAGTAATTTTTATCGGTGCGGAGTACTTAATTAAAAGATTAAGTTTTATTGACGTGGAATAAATCCTTACGGTTCATTATATGGCAATACTTAATGCGGTATTTTCAAAAAACAATTTAGCGCATGCATGGAAAATAGTTAAGCAAAAAGGGAGCGGAGGCGGAATAGATAATGTTTCTATTGCCGAATTCAATTCCAATCATGATGCCAATCTAAATCAGCTTTTTGATGAAGCTTTATCGGGGAATTATATTCCGGAGCCTTACAAGCGAATTTATATCGAGAAAAAAGATAATGAATTTCGCCCACTTTCGATGCTTACTATTCGTGATAAAATTCTTCAGGTCTGCGTTAAACTTCATTATGAAGAAAGGATCGATAAATCCTTTTGTGATTCGAGCTATGCTTATCGTGCATCAAAAAGTCACAATAAGGGTATCAATAGAATTAGGGATTATCTTCAAAGAAAAAATAAATTCGTTCTTCCTATTGATATCGATAACTATTTCGATACTATCAATAAAGACACTCTTTATGAAAAAACGAAAACATACTTTCCCGAGCCTGAGATACTCCGATTAATCGAAATGTGGGTACGGATTGGATTTATTTCCCGAAACGGAAAATATATTGATACCGGTAAGGGAATCCCGCAAGGTGGTATTTTATCCCCAATTCTCTCTAATATTTATCTTACCGATTATGATAAGATAATGAAAGAACAAAATTATATTAACGTAAGATATGCAGATAATATCATTCTTATTGGCAGCGAAAAAGAGAAAGTGGAAGAAGCTCTAAAATTCACCATCGATTATTTAAGAGAAAAATTATCTCTTCGATTAAATAAGAGCGATCTCAATGTAATTAATAGCGATGAATCTAGCTTTACTTTTTGTGGAATTGAATTTTTTAATAAACTTAGGAAAATAGACCCGAAGAAAATTATCAAAATAAAATCAGATATTACGCGTTCTATTATTAATTCACCGCTTCCGGAACTCAGCACAAAAATTAATAAGCAGATCGAAGGGCTCAATCGGTATTACCTTCAGTTTGATACCGCCGATCAATTGAGTGAATTAGAATCATTCTTAATAAAAGAATTAAAAGAGAGAATTTCTCGCCTGCTTTATAATAAACATATTAAAAATAAGACCGAAGCAAAGGAAATACTAAATAAGATTAATTTTATAACTCCCGAAAATCACACTCAAAAACAAGAATTAATAAATGGAATAATATCATTCCAAGAAGATCTTAAAGAGGATAAGGATTTAAAAAACTCCATCAATCGGGGAGTTTATCAAAAAAGAAGACAATATCAAAAAGTATGGTATGAGAGTTTGGATATTATGGTATCCGGTGCGTTCTCACAAATAGGCAAATCGGGCTTTAATTTAACTATCAAAAAAGAGGGGAAAATCACCGCCACCGTTTCTGCCGATAAAATTAAAAGCGTAATGGTAAATAGCAAAGGGGTTACGATTTCTTATGATGCAGTAAAGCTTTGTGCTGAGAAAAATATTCGAGTAAATTATTTTGATGGACTCGGTAAACCGTTTGCATTTTTAGTTCCAGCCGCTAATCCCCTTCTTTCGATTACCGATAAACAAACCCAAGCTTTCGATGGGAAGAAAGCAAAATATGTAGCACTAAGTATAATTGATGCTAAAATAAGAAATCAGGCGAGCGTTATTAAATATTTCAGCAAGAATAAAATTTTTTCTTCGGAAGAAAAAACTATTTTATATTCTGAACTCAAATCGATAGAAGAGATTTTAGTAAAAATAAAAGAGATTGATTTAGATTTACCATTAAAAGAAGTAAGAGAAAAACTGATGGGGTACGAGGGTAGTGCCGCAGCGGCATATTGGCATTTGGTAAAAATTTTCTTACCTTCATATTGTAATTTTGATTACAGGGAACATCGCGATGCCAAAAATACGGTTAACGTTATGCTAAATTATTCTTATGGAATTTTATATTCGCGAATAATTAATTCTATAACTGTTTTAGGATTAAATCCCTCCATTAGTTTTTTACATTCCGAACAGAAGAACAAACCAACATTAGCATTTGATTTAATAGAACCGTTCAGAGCTCCCGTGGCTGATCGTGCTGTAATTGCTTTACTCAATAAAGGAATAAAAATTACATTAACTGACGGTATGCTTTCGGATGATTCAAGAAAAATATTGGCTAAAAAAGTTTTAGAAAGAATTAATTGCGAATTAAGGTATAGAGATAAAATTACCTCACTAAACGATTTGATGTATGATAAAGTAAAAGAACTTATTGCATTTCTCAAAGACGAAATAAAAGCATATAAACCATATTTATTAAAGTGGTAAAAATATTTCCATTTTAGAGTTCTTTGACATATTGATTGATTAGAATGAATAAGTAAATTCATCTAAAAAGAAGTGAGAAGATTGTTAATTGAGTCTAAAGAAGGTTAGTTTATTGTAATTAAATAAGTTATAGCGTTTATATGAAGTAACAAAATTTTATAAAAAGTTCTCATAAGCAAAAAACCTAAAATCTTATTTTGAGAAGTGAGAAAAAAGTATTTTTGCCAGTTTGATTTTGAGCTAAAATCGAGGTTCAAATGAGTGTTTTTTACTCATATCTCGAAAATCGTAAAAATACAAAAAGATATGAGAAGAATTATTCTTGCGAATTTTAGTTAAAAACTAAAGAAATAGGGTAAAAACGTCTATTTTATGTTAGGGTAAAACAAATAAAAAATAAGAGATATGAGAAGAAATTAAACAAATGCTATAACTTATTGTTTTATAAAGAGATAGAGAGAACTTGAAATTGATTAAAAAAAGTAAGAAATTGTAAGTGTAGAAAAGATATACTATTTAGAAACAC
>CALDDL010000284.1 GCA_937936675.1 uncultured bacterium | reverse complement strand
AGCAGTAATCACCGAATACGATTATGAAACAAAACCCGATTCACAAAATTTCCCTCGTAGAAATAGAATTATTTCGGGATTATCTTTAGGCACAATTATTATAGAAACTCGTATTAATGGCGGAGCAATGCATACTGCAAATTATGCTCTTGAACAAAATCGTGATGTCTTTGCCGTACCCGGAAATATTAGCTCAAAGCTTAGTGAAGGGACCAATTATTTAATAAAAGACAATAAAGCCAAACTAATTACTAATATTGATGATGTCTTAGGTGACCTAAATATTCAGAAATTAGAAATAACTTCAGAAGAAAAGAATTTACCTGAATTTAATTTATTCGAAGAAAAAATTTATCAAATAATTAATGATGAACCAAAACAAGTAGATGAAATTTCATCACTCGCTAACATTAATACTTCCGATTGTTTAGCAAATCTTTTCGGATTAGAAATGAAAGGAGTAATTAGACAATTGCCAGGAATGTTTTTTATAAGAAATTAATTTTTATTTCTGATTTAATATTTTTTAAAATCTTTCCAAAGTTGTTTTAATCTTTCTTTAATACTTTTCTCCTGCCCATTTTCAGAAGGGAAATAAAATTGCATTTCTTTCATCTCTTCGGGTAAGTAACTTTCTAAAATAAAATGATTATCAAAGTCGTGTGCGTAATGATAATCTTTCCCATAATTTAGATTTTTCATTAATGAAGTCGGAGCATTTCTTAATTTTAAAGGCACCGAAAAAAGTTTATTATTTCTTACAAAAGCTAACGCCTTTTCTATTCCCATATATGAAGAATTGCTTTTTGGCTGGGAAGCAAGATAGACCGCGCACTGCGCTAAAATAATTCTTCCTTCCGGCATACCCACTCTTTCTACCGCACTGAATGTTGCTTGAGCTATTAATAATGCATTAGGCGATGCATTACCGATATCTTCCGAAGCTAATACAAGCATCCTTCGAGCAATAAATAAAGGGTCTTCTCCACCTTCGAGCATTCTTGCCATCCAATACAAAGCCGCATCAGGATCGCTGCCTCTCATACTTTTTATAAATGCAGAGATTACATTATAATGTTCTTCTCCGCCCTTGTCATAAAAAATATTTTTTCTTTGTAATATCTCTTCAATCAATTCTTTAGAAATAATTAT
>CALDDL010000283.1 GCA_937936675.1 uncultured bacterium | reverse complement strand
AATTATGAAAAAATTATTTGTTCTCTTATTTATTGCCGCAAACATTCTTTATGCACAAGCTGAATCTTCATCTGCTCCGTTTTCCAATACCGGAATAGGAATTTATGGAGGAATTAATACCGCAGCTGATGCAGAAACAGGTGGAGTTTTTATGCTCGATTTTTCTGCTACCTTAATCAACAACTTGAATTTAGATTTAAGTGCCGGCTACTCAAAGATTTATGAAAAAGTAAATTATCATGTAAAAAAATATTATGTAACAAAAATTAATAATATGACGTTTTACAATGCTGAGGATTTTGACGTAAATAAAAGAAGTTATGACGTAATCCCCCTTAGTGCAGGGCTGCAATATATGCTTCTAAGGAATACTTTCACACCTTATATATTAGCTAATGTAAGCTATAATATAATTCTAGAGAATAAAGGATATATTATAACTGGTATGACAAGATCGTATCCTTCTGAGAATGATGTGCCTCCCGAATATAAGGCGGTAAGAAATGAAGAAGAGCTAAATAGCTCAACTGGTATAAGTGCAGGATTTGGAGTGAACTATAAATTGTCATCTAAAATAGATTTAGACTTCCGTTATTTTTATAAAACCGATAGCGAGTTGATTGATACACATCAATTCCTGCTCGGAATTAGAATCTAATATCTCTGATAATTAAGAATATTTTGGTATAATTGTTAATCTTTTTTTAGAATATTATTTTTAAATTTTGCCGGATAATAATGGATCAATACACACTCGATACTCAAAAATGGTTAGATGAACGCTTTCGGGAAACTACATCTGACGGAATTTATTTTGCACATCAACCGATTTATGGATTTGGTGATAAAAATTCAGAGCCATACACTCTAAATAGATATATGATTACATATCATATTATGAAAGCACTATCATCAATAGAATTTAAAAGTCTATTAGATATAGGAGGTGCCGAGGGTTATAAAGCTGCGATGGTAAGGGAATTATTCGGAGCCGAAGTTGAGTCGTGCGATCTTTCGCAGGAAGCAGTCAATCGTGCAAAAGAAATATATAATATTGAGGGAAAAGTAATCGATATTCATAATCTTTCGTATGAATCGGATCAATTTGATGTTGTACTTTGCAGTGAAACACTTGAGCACGTAAAAGATTATAAAGCGGCTACACTTGAACTATTAAGAGTTGCTAAGAAAGCAGTTATAATTACCGTACCGTTTGAGCCGATAGAAATAGTACAAAAAAATATTGATGAAAATATCCCTCATGCACATATTCATTCACTTAATTCTCATAGTTTTGATTTTACTAAAAATATTGTAACTGATATAGATTGCAAAAAAATCCTTCATACATCACTCAATTTCTTATCGGCATTAGTTGAGGCGAGAGAGAAAGAAACTTCGGTAAGCAGTTATTCATCTTTTTCGGTAAAGTTATATAATTTTCTTCTGCCGGCTATTAAATTATTCAGTAATAAGCAGATAGCTGCTTTCTTATTATCTTTGGATGAAAGATTATCAAATACAAATTCCGGAAATGCAGGCTGGCTATTTGTATTGAAGAAGGAAGGGAATTATTCTCTGCCTAAAGAGATCAAAAATATAAAACCGATAGATGTAATAAATTTTAAAACACCATATAATTATATTATATAAAATTTTTTTAAATTGGGCCAAATAATTATTTTTTTATAGAATTTATATTATATAAATTATAAGGCTTATTTTAAACCCGTTCCGAATGAATAATTACCGTCTGATAATCCATCCATGTTACTATCATAATAAATTGTATTACCTCGTAAAATTCCCATAAAATAATTACCTCCTCCAACATACTCTCCTAAAAAATAGCCTTTTTCAGAATTGCCATTTCCAAAACTATATGTATTCGAATTTGTATAAGAATGCCAAACATAATCACGTCTTAATGCCCAACCACTGATACCCATAAATCCATGAGTATATTGATTTTCACTTGCTCCGTTACCAAAAAAAAAGTCAACATCTGAATAACCATCCATGTTATAATCAACATAAATATGATTTGCTAAATTATTATAATCCATTCGACGAACAGCAATTCCAGAGGGTTTCATAAAAATATATTCTGATTCACTATTGCCATTTCCAAAACTAAATGACCTATCTGCTAACCCATCAAAGTTATCGTCTATAAATATGGAACTATTTCGAACGACTGCAATTCCACCATTGGATGTATAGTACCCTCTTTCTAAATTTCCATATCCAAATGTAAAAGCTAAATTGGAGATGCCATCTCTATTGGTATCAATAATTATTAAATTTCCTCTTCGAACTGCAATGTCAGCCATTCCATCGTTATTAAAATCATCAATTAAATATTGATCCTCTAATTCTCCTGAAGATATACTTCTAGATTTTACATTATTTTGATTTTCAATATTAATTCCAATCATATTTTCAATAATTTTACCATTAATATTGTTTTCAATAGGAATTTTAAGTCAATTTTCATTGACTTGTACGATACTATCATTTTGTTTACATCCATTTAAAAAGATTAATACTAATAGAAAATAAAATATAGTGATTTTCATTATTTCTCCTTGTATTTATAAATTTGGCCCAACGCCTAATTAAAAAATATTTATTTAAATATACAATTATAATTTATCCGGATAGTTAATTTAGTAATTATTGTTATTAATTTTTTAAATAATATTATAATTATAATTTTATCCTAATAACTAATCATACTATACAACTATAATTCAAAATAATGATTATAGTAAAAAGAAAATATTGCAACAAACTAAGGTCATTAATAACTAATAATAATCTTTGTTTTAGATAAACACTAAATAAAATGATTACTTAATAAAAAGAAAAAATTTGTGCACTAAAGCATAATTGATTCTCATTTTCGCATTTTTTAAGTTGGATGTAGGATAATTACATCTTATTAAAATATTTTTGAGGGAATTATGAAAAAATTATTTGTTCTCTTATTTATTGCCGCAAACATACTTTTTGCACAAGTTGAATCTTGATCTGCTCCGTTTTCTAATACCGGAATAGGAATTTATGGAGGGATTAATGCAGGATTTGGAGTGAACTATAAATTGTCATCTAAAATAGATTTAGACTTCCGTTATTTTTATAAAACCGATAGCGAGTTGATTGATACACATCAATTCCTGCTCGGAATTAGAATTTAATATTGCAGTTTCTTTTAATTGACATTCAGGGGTTATTTTAATAATTTTCTAATCGGAATATTTATTCTGATTAGAAAACAATAATATTGAAAGTTATCCTGCAATGGAAAAGAAAAAAATAATTAAGAATCTCGAAAAACCGATTCAAAAATATAGATTTTATATTCAGACTGCATTTGCTCTACTTTGTATCTGGATTGGCGTAGAATTTTATCTCTTCATCAATTATATAAATAGCGGAGATGCGGCAAATTATTTCGGTCGTCCCGCCGGAGTAGAAGGATTTCTCCCGATTAGTGCTCTTATGAGTATCTATTATTTCTTTATGACAGGCGAGATCCATCCCGCTCATCCGGCAGGTTTTTTTATTCTTCTCGGAATTATTGCCGTTTCGCTCATATTCGGTAAAGCATTCTGCAGTTGGATGTGTCCAATCGGTTATATATCGGAAATGATTGGCGATTTTGGCGAAAAAATTATTTATAAGTTATTCAAAAGAAAATTGAAAATGCCCCGCTGGTTGGATTATCCATTAAGAAGTCTGAAATACTTATTAATGGGATTCTTCGTTTATGCTATCTTCTTTACGATGTCAACCGCAGCATTAAAATTTTTCCTCGATGGCGATTATAACGTAATGGCAGATGTAAAGATGTATCATTTCTTCGCTAATATGAGTCAATTCGCATTGATTGTAATCGCTGTATTATTCGGACTCTCGATAATCATAAGAAATTTTTGGTGCAGATATTTATGTCCTTATGGCGCATTGCTCGGTATAGTATCATTTTTTAGTCCAACGAAAATTAAAAGGAATCTCGATAGCTGTATCGATTGCGGTTTATGCGCCAAAGCGTGCCCTTCATCGATAAAAGTGGATAAGGTAAAAAGGGTAATAAGCGATGAATGTTCTTCATGTCTTAGCTGTGTGGATGCTTGTCCGGTTAAAGACACTTTAGAAGTAAAGACGATTTGGTTTGATAAGAAGATAAATAAGAAATATATTGCAGTGGGAATAGTCGTAATTTATATCGCAGTGATTAGCATCGGAATATTAAGCGGTAATTGGAAAAACAAAATTCCCGATTCATATTATATCGAGCAATATAAAAATATAGATAATCTTGGTCATCCGACCTCGACAAACGATATCAAGAAATTAAACGAAGAAACTCAAACCGGAGAGTAATATGGATAAATCAAAGCCGGAGAAACAGAGCCGCACTAAAAAGATACTTCATCATCTTATTCCGCCTGATAAGTGGAAATTCCCTGTAATAATTCTTCTGGGAATCTTTTTCGGAATTGCATTTCATGTATTCTATATTTCAAATGCCATCTCCTATCTATCGAATGATCCTAAGACCTGTATCAATTGCCATGTAATGAATCCGCAATATGTTACTTGGCAGAAAGGAAGTCACGGAAGAGTGGCTACATGCAACGATTGCCATGTACCGCAGGATAATATTTTCCGGACATATCTCTTCAAAGCCACAGATGGAATGAGGCATGCTACTATGTTTACATTTCGCTTAGAGCCGCAGGTAATTCAGATTAAGCAGGCAGGTAAGGATGCAGTACAAGAAAATTGTATTCGATGCCACACGAATTTAATTCATCCAATCTCACTTAGAGCCATTAATAATAGAGGCGTGGAAAATCAGCATGAAGGTTACTGCTGGGATTGCCACCGAGAAACTCCACATGGAAGAGTAAATAGTTTATCATCCACTCCCTATGCTCAAGTGCCATCTCAGAGGCAGATCGCTCCTAAGTGGCTAATGGAATATACCGAATCAAAGAATGCAATCGAATTTAAAAATAAAAAGGAAAATTAATTATGAAACCGATTACCGAATTAATTAAAGAAAAACCATGGGTTGGATGGACTCTATTTATTTCCACGGCTGTAATTGTATTTCTAATAGGACTTTTTGCTTCATCGATTGTTGAACGAAGGAGTGAAACTTTTACGCTTCAAAACGTAAAACCGATTGCCGATTGGGAACCGAGAAATGAAATTTGGGGCGAGAATTATCCGCGTGAATATGAAACCTACTTAAAAACACTCGATACTACTTTTGCAAGCAAGCATGGTGGTTCCAAGAAGATCGATTATTTAGAACGCTATCCGGAATTGGTTGTAATGTGGGCTGGTTATGCATTCTCAAAAGAATATAATCAGGGTCGTGGTCATGCTTATGCGGTGAATGATATAAGAAAAATATTGCGTACCGGTGGGGAAGAAAATTCACCCATGCCTGCAACTTGCTGGACCTGTAAAAGTCCGGACGTCCCTCGCATGATGAATAAAATGGGTGTTGCAGAGTTCTATAAAGGGAAGTGGATCGATATGGGTTCAGAAATTGCTAATCCGATCGGATGCCAAGACTGCCATGATCCTAAGACAATGAATTTAAGAATATCGAGACCGGGACTTATCGAAGCATATCAGAGACAGGGAAAAGACATTAATCAATTTACACATAACGAAATGCGTTCATTAGTCTGCGCACAATGCCACGTGGAATATTATTTCAAAGGGAAAGAAGAGAAATATTTAACCTTCCCATGGGATAAAGGATTCAGTGCAGATGATATGGAAAAATATTATGATGAAATAGAATTTTCGGATTGGACACATGCTCTTAGCCGCACCCCGATGCTAAAAGCGCAGCATCCCGATTATGAACTATTTATGACAGGTGTTCATGCTAAAAGAGGAGTTTCATGTGTGGATTGCCACATGCCTTATAAGACCGAGGGGGGAGTGAAGTTTACAGACCACCATATCCAAAGCCCGCTTGCAAATATCGAAAGCTCATGTATGGTTTGCCATAGAGAGAAAACCGAAAACTTAATCAGAGACGTTTATGAAAGACAGGATAAGATTGAGGAACTAAGACGTATAGCCGAAAAAACTTTAGCATCGGTACATATTGAAGCAAAGGCAGCATGGGATGCGGGAGCAACAGAAGCGGAGATGAAACCGGTTCTTACATTAATCCGCCATGCGCAATGGAGATGGGACTGGGTTGCCGCAGCTAATGGAGTTGGTTTCCATTCACCCGTTGAAGCTATGAGAGTACTCGGTACTTCAATTGCCAAAGCAGAAGAAGCACGCAGAGAAGTAGCTATTGTATTAGTTCGTAAAGGGGTTAAATATCCGATTGCTCTGCCTGATATTTCCACAAAAGAAAAAGCACAGAAATTTATCGGACTTGATATGGCGAAATTAGAAAAAGATAAAGAGAATTTGATTAAGAATGTATTGCCCAAATGGGATGCAGCAGCTAAAGAAAGACAAGGTGAATTGAAGAAATATTAATAATTATTCACCATTGCATTTTTATTAAAATTCTTAGACGGAATTGTTGCGATTCAAAATTAAATATGTATTTATCATCAGATATAGAGTAGTATTCGTAATTTTGGGATATCCTAAAAGGATATCCTAATTTACCAAAAGATTGGTGCGCTATTCACAAAAATATAGAGGAAAAAATGAAGCACTTAGTTGTTATTTTAGTTCTGTTGGGTGCGTTTGTTCTTAATGCACAAGATAAGGTTAAGTTTGATGGACAGATACGATCACGATATGAGCTTAATAATAAAGATTTCAATTCTAAGAACGATCCGTTAAGTTATACGCTACTAAGAACCCGTTTCGGTGCATTATTTACACCATCGGAAAACGTCTCCGCATATATTCAGTTTCAGGATGCAAGAAATTTCGGAGAAGCAGAGAACACCACAGATGATAGAGAATCCACCGATCTTCATCAAGGTTACTTGAAAGTATCTAAAATATTCGATTCTAATTTTTCTTTGCAAGCAGGAAGAATGTCAATCGGTTTGGGCAATCAAAGATTTATTGGTCTTAGCGATTGGGGATTTGCAGGGAGAAGTTTTGATGGAGCTATAATTAATCATTCATCGGAAAACTTAGTTATTGATCTATTCGGGTTCAAATTAAATGAAAGAAATAATAGAGGCGATACGAATGATCTAAACCTTTATGGTGCTTTTGCAACTATCACATCGGTAGAAAACCTCGCTATCAAAACATTTTTATTTTGGCAAAAAGGCGTTCCTACCGATAATATGAATAGATGGACTATCGGAATTGACCTTGTCGGTAATATAGGTAATTTGACTTATGAACCGGAATTTGCTTACCAATTCGGAAAAATGAACTATCGATATCCGGCAATTCCACTTGATAGATATAACAAAAAAATTGATATAGCTGCACTATTTGCCGCACTAAATCTTTCCTATCAATTCGAGGGAAATCTTCAGCCGAAATTAAATGCCGGCATAGAATATTTCTCCGGAGATGATCCCACTACTCCTGATAAAGATGAATCATTCTTTAATCTATATCCGAGTAATCATAAGTTATACGGAATAAGTGATATTATTGGGAATATGCCTCAGAGTACATTTAGCAGTGGATTAATTGATATGCATCTGCGGTTTTCATTTATACCGGTAAAAGATTTTACGTTTAATGCCGAAATATATTCTTTTATGGCAGATAAAAATTACCGATTAAATAAGACCGCCGGAGAGAGTAAAGATTTAGGAATGGAAACCGATTTTTATATCGATTATAAATATGATAAGAATATTCTTTTCAATATGGGCTTTGCGTTATTCTCATCAGGTGAAATTTTCAAAGATGTTTTTTCGGGTGATCCGGCAACATATTTTTATACCGGATTGCAGTTGAGTCTATAATAGTATTTGGAAAATATCCTCAGCAAGATTGTTATTCAGAAGATGACAATTTCAATTGAGCTGAGGATTGATACAAATTTTTACCTAAGCCTATACATTTATAAAAAAAATTATTAGATTATAATAATAATTAACACAATTTCTAAGATCGGAGGGCGCAATGATCACAAGAAAGGTATTATCCCTTTTTACTATTCTCTTTTTCTTCACTTTTTCTCTACTAAATGCACAGACAGTAAGCCAATCAATCACAGTTTCGAGCGGTACATATTCTAAAGTATTATCTTTTGGATTAGACCCATCGGCAACCGATGGAATTGATCTATCACTTGGTGAAGCAGTTCTTCCACCAGTACCGCCGGGTGGAATTTTTGATGCTCGATTTAAATTACCAAATAGCGAATATTCATGGAAGGATTACCGTCAAGGAACGGCATCATCATTCATATCAAAAGATTATGAAATTCATTTTGCTCCCGATAACGGTTTGGGTATTAAAATCGAATGGGATCTCCCCGCAGGATATAAGGGAACTCTCAAAGATAAAATGAATGGTTTGATAATCAGCACAACCGTTAAAGGTAAAGGTGAAATTAGTCTTACACCCGAACAGGTAGAGCAAGTTGATAAACTAATTTTATCTATTAATTTTTTGCTTGGCACTCTTTCGGCACCTACTTTATTATCCCCCGCTGATAATGCTGTTAATATACCATTAACTCAAACATTTTCTTGGAATGCGGTAACCAATGCAACCGATTATCTTTTGGTATTGGCAAAGGATATCGGCTTTACTGATTCAATAGGTGTTTATTATCCGATAAATACTTCTATTGAGGTAACAAGCTTACTTAACGATAGAGACATCTATTGGAAGGTAATAGCCCGCAATCGAGATGCTGCTAATCCATTATCACCGGCATCGGCAATAAGAAAATTTCATACAGTCGATGTTCCACCATCGGTTCCGGTTCTTAAGACGCCAATCGATAATGCTGTGGGGCTCTCTCGCAAAATCAATTTTACTTGGGAAGCATCCGAAGGAGCAAATTTCTATAAGCTCCAGATAGCCGAAGATGAAAATTTCAATAATATTTTTTGGGAAGATTCCACAATTACTGATGATGTTGCCGCTGGAGTAAATCAAATTGTCGATGGTTTTGCTTTTTCTGCCGATTATTGGTATCGAGTAAGAGCAAGAAATGGAGCAGGCAATAGTCCATATACAATAGCAAGAAAATTTTCTATTGTTACAATAAATTGGTTACTTGATTTTTCGGTTGCAAATAATAGAGAGGCAAATAAAGATACGCTTAGAATAGGTGCTGCCGATAGTGCTACGGATTTAATTGATCCAATATTCGGAGAACTTTCCTTGCCTCCAAATCCACCTACGGCTGTATTTGATGTAAGGCTTAAACTCAGTTCTACAGAAAGTTCGGCAATCGATTTCCGTCCGACCGCCGATAATATTACATATACAATCTTACTTCAATGCGGAGATGCAGGTTACCCATTAACTTTTTCATGGGATAAAACTAAATTACCCGAAGGGATGTTTACTCTTAAAGATCCATTTGGAGGAATTTACTTGAATGTGGATATGAAAAGCGAGAACTCTGCCACTCTTACAGAGGACGCTGTAACCAGCGTAATTATTGAATACACAAAAAAAATCTCAATCGATTTAGCACTTCAAAATTCATGGAATATTATTTCGGTACCGATTACTGCCGATGATATGACTTCATCGGTATTATTCCCAAGCGCAATTTCGCCTGCATGGAAATATGATAACGGCTATACACAAGAGGCGACAGCAAAAATCGGATTGGGATATTGGCTGCGAATGCCTTCGGCTCAAACGGTAACGGTTTCAGGACAGCCGACTGCACTCACCACCGTGAACGTAAAATTGGGTTGGAATTTAATTGGTGTTTATGATAAGGAAGAATCGGTTGCTAATATAACAACTACACCGGCAGATTTACTTAACTCACGGTTTTTTGGATATGGAAACGGATATTTTGAACCTGCTTCTTTAGTTCCGGGTAAAGGATATTGGATCCGCGCAAAGCAAGATGGGGAGTTAAATTTCCATTATACTATAAATAAGGGAACTGATTTTTCGCCCAATACTCAATCATCGATTGTGGCAAATTCAGGTAAACTTATTATAAAAGATGCTTTGAATAATTCTTCTACATTATATTTAATAAGCGAGAATACGGATTTAACGCAGTATGATTTACCGCCTTTACCTCCAAACGGAATTTTTGATGCACGTTTTTCATCGGGTAGAATGGCAGAATCGGCTTCATCAATTCAGAGTATCGATATTAATTCGGCTAATTATCCGGTTTCAATCTCTATTGAAGGTATAAATATTAAAATAATTGATGAGAACGGGAAAGAACTGATATTAAATTCAGGGAGTAACTTTAGCATAACGAATCCTGAAATAAATAAAATCCGGATACAATCGACCGAGATCCCGCTTGAGTATAGTCTGTTGCAGAACTATCCTAATCCGTTTAATCCGACTACCACAATTCGATTTACTATTCCGCAAAAATCAGCAGTAAATTTATCGATATATAATTTATTGGGCGAAGAAATAAATAGAATAGTTAATAAAGTACTCGATGCCGGTTCTCATCAATATGAATGGGATGCATCGGGCATGCCGAGCGGTATTTATATATACAAACTCTCCACCGAAAAATTCACGTCCAATAAAAAAATGCTATTAATTAAATAAATTTTGAAGCCAGATAATTCATCCGGCTTTTTTATTTAATAATAAATAATTACATTATAGAATAAATTTTTTGGACTTATTGGGATTACCTGAGAAGTCGAGGGCGGGAACGGGGATTTAACCACCCCTGTTCCTATTTTTTTCTTTCCTAAATTTGCTTATCTTAAAAGAACATATAGATAGTTCGGATTGTATAATTACATTGTAACATAATTATTAAAACAATTAAAAATGAGAGAAGAGCATATCCCTTATACTGAGGAAGAAATATTAACTAAAGAGGCGCATAAAAAAAGAGAAAGAGAACAACGATTATTATTTCAGCAAGAACTTGCCGAATCGGAAATTAAGTACCGTTCTTTATTCGAAAATTCTACAAGTGCGATTCTTATATTCAATCTGGATTCTGAATATGTAGAAGCTAATAAAGCTGCTTGCGATCTTCTCGGTTATTCCCACTTTGAAATTACACATCTTAAAGTAAAAAATATTTTTAATTCATTCACGGATAAAGAGTTAGAATCATTATATCAAGATTTCTTAACAAAAGGGAATGCAAAAGGTGAAGCCTCCATTACTACTAAATCGGGAGATAAAAAATTTGTCGATTATAGCTCAATAGCTTTTTTTATTCCCGGACATCATTTATCAATTATAAACGATATAACTCATAAAATCCTTCATCAAGAAAAAATTACAGAGTCGCTTAAAGAAAAAGAGATACTATTAAGAGAGATTAATCATCGAGTAAAAAATAATCTTCAACTTATCACAAGTTTGATTAATCTTCAGATGAACAATCTTGACGATAAAAAATCACACGGTATCTTAACTGACGTTCAGAGCCGAATAAAGTCTATGTCTTTGATTCATGAGTTTATGTATGAACGGGGAAGTTTCGTATCGATAAAGAGCAAAGAATATATCGAAAGATTGGTTCAATATTTAAGACGTGCATACCTCACCGGTACTAAAAAAATTAGTACAAACATTACAATTGACGATTATAATTATGATATGGAATTGGTTACGTATCTCGGACTCATTATCAATGAATTAGTTTCTAATAGTTTTAAGTATGCCTTCCGTAAAAAAAATGCGGGGACAATTAGCATCGATCTAAGAAACATAGAAAATAATTATTTTCTATTTACGGTAAAAGATGATGGAGATGGAATACCTTTCAAAATTGATGTCAATTATATAACTTCGATGGGACTTCAGCTTGTCAATACATTAGCCCGTCAATTAAATGGAAAGTTCGAGATTGAGTCTTCTGAATCAGGTACTACTTCCTCAATTCACTTTGTGAAAAATTAATTCATGGATACATCACAGAAGAAAATATTAATTGTAGAAGATAATCTGATTGTAGGAAGCGATCTAAAAAGGACTTTAGAGCAATTCGGATATTTTGTTACGGGAATTGCAATGTCGGGCTATGAGGCAGTCGAACTTTTTAGAGAGTCGATTCCCGATCTTATTTTAATGGACGTAATGCTTAAGGGGGAACATGACGGGATTAAAACGGTTGATATCTTAAACTCAATAATAAAAGTGCCAGTAATTTTCTTGACTGCATATTCCGATAACGAAACACTAAAGAAAGCTGCCGAAAGAGAACCTTATGCTTATCTAATAAAACCATTTAACGACCGTGAATTATTTAGTGCCGTTGAAATGGCATTATATAAAGCCAAAGCAGAAAAGGTGATTAAATTAAATCAGGAACGGCTTCGTCTTGCAATGGACGCTACTCAAGATGGTCTTTGGGATTGGAGTTTAAAAAGGAATAAAATTTATTGGAGTGCCACTGCATATCAAATGCTTGGCTACGAAGCGAATGAATTTCCTATAACTCTTGAAAAATGGCAGGAATTAGTACATCCTGATGAATTTGAATCTGTCTATAATAGTGTCCTCGATCAAATGAAAAAGGATGATGGCAGATTTGAGATAACTTTTAGATACAAAACAAAATCGAATACCTTTAAATGGATAAACGTTAGAGGAAG
>CALDDL010000282.1 GCA_937936675.1 uncultured bacterium | reverse complement strand
GATAAATTGTTTTTCACGGGATCGGTGGCAGTAGGAAAGGTATTAATGAAGAAGGCAAGTGAAACATTAACTCCTGTATGTTTAGAACTTGGCGGGAATGATCCGATGATAGTTCTCGAAGATACCGATCTTGATAGAGCGGTGGGTGGAGCTATTTGGGCTGGTTTTCAGAATTCAGGTCAATCATGTGGTGGAGTGGAAAGAATTTATGTACATGAAAAAATTTATGATGAGTTTTTATCCAAATTAAAAGTGCGAGTAGAAAAATTAAGAATTGGAGATAGTCTTTCATTAGATTATGATATCGGAGGAATGACAACCCAAAATCAGATTAAAATTGTTAATGAACATATTGAATCTGCATTAAAAGATGGAGCCAAACTTTTTGCTCAATCTCAAAGAGGAGAGAATAACTTGCTTCCGGCAAAGGTTATTATAGATGTAAATCATAATATGGATTTAATGAAGGATGAAACATTTGGACCTGTAGTAGGAATTATGAAATTTTCATCTGACGATGAAGCAATTAAATTAGCGAATGATTCCTATTTAGGATTAACTGCGTCAGTTTGGTCAAAGAATAAAAATAGAGCTAATGAAATAGCTAAAAAAATTAAGGCGGGTGTTGTAACTATTAATGACCATTTAATGAGTCATGGACTAGCAGAAACATCATGGGGGGGTTTTAAGCAATCGGGAATAGGAAGAACGCATGGGAAATTGGGTTTTGACGAAATGACGCAACCGCAGTATATAGTAAATGATTTGATAGGGTTTCTACCCAAAAATCTTTGGTGGCATCCATACTCTGAAAAATTATATACTGGTATGAGTGGACTACTTCAATTCCTTTATGGAAAGAGTCTTGGTAAAAAAATAAGCGGATTAATAAATTTACTAAAGATAGTCCCTCGAATGCTCGAAAGAAAATAATTATTTCTTTGTTTTGAATTTGTCTTTGAACGATTCGAATCTATGCTTGAATTTATCGACTAAAATCTTTGCCCAAACAAATTCAGTAGCGAGAATAGATAATCCTACCGGGATTACAATTAGTGCAGGTCCCGGAAGGAATATTAAAATAATACCTATCAAAAGAATAGTACCACCAATGATCGCAATAAAAATACGTCTTATTTGTTTTAGAGAATTAAACCTCATAAATTAATCTAAGACCGGTGTAACACCAAGATTATAAAATAAAAATGAAAATATATCCGCATTTAGTTCAATTGATTTAGAAGTACTCGTACCTGCACCATGACCCACCTTAGTTTCAATACGAATAAGTTTAGGATTTTTATCAGATGCGCTATTTTGCAATTCTGCAGCATACTTAAAAGAATGAGCCGGGAAAACTCGATCGTCATGATCAGCCGTAGTAATTAATACTGCAGGGTAATCAACACCTTTTTTTATTGTATGAAGCGGTGAATATTTTATTAAATAATCGAATTGATCTTTTAAGTCGCTTGAGCCATATTCTGTTACCCAAGCCCATCCAATTGTGAATTTATGAAAGCGAAGCATATCCATTACACCTACTGCAGGGAAAGCAACTTTGAATAAATCGGGACGTTGATTAATAACTGCACCTACTAATAACCCACCATTAGACCCTCCTTGAATTGCTAATTTATTAGGATTAGTATATTTTTCTTTAACTAAATATTCTGCAGCAGAAATAAAATCATCGAACACATTTTGTTTATTCTCGAGCATACCTGCTTTATGCCAATCTTCTCCATATTCGCTTCCGCCTCTAAGATTTGCCATTGCATAAACTACACCACTATTCAGAAGAGCTAATCGAGCAACAGAGAATGAAGGTTGCATTGCAATATTGAATCCGCCATAAGCATAAAGCAGTGTAGGATTGTTTCCATCAAGTACTAATCCCTTTTTATAAACCAAAAACATCGGGATTTTCGTACCATCTTTGCTTGGATAGAAAACTTGTTTTACTTCAAAATTATCTGTATCGATTGGTAAATTTGTTTTTCTAAATAGTTCACTCTTATTATCTATGATGGAATATTTGTAAATAGTTGGAGCGAAATTAAAGCTGGTAAATGTATAGAATGTTTCTGTGTCATCGTTTTTGCCGCTGAATCCAGAGACATTACCGATTGCAGGTAATTCTATATCATATAAGAATTTTCCGTTATCATCAAATACTTTTACTTGGCTATATGCATCTTTTAGGTAAGTAACAATAAATTTATTGTTTAATCTGCTTACACTTTTTATAACTTCTTTAGTTTCTGGAATAATCGTTTTCCAATTTTCTTTTGAAGGATTTTTAAGATCGATTAAAATTATTTTATTATTTGGTGCTCCATCGTTTGTCTCTAAATAAAACTTATCATCTTTATTGTCGATAAAACTATAATTACCCGTAAACTTATCAATCAATTTTACGATTTCAGAATCTGTTTCTAAATTTTTGTAGTAGATTAAATTATTAGACGAAGAGCCTTCGGATACTGAAATAATTAAGTATTTTTGGTCATCAGATACGCTTGCACCAAATCCATATTTAGGATGTTCTTTATCTTCAAGAATTAGGACATCTTCAGATTGAGGTGAACATACTTTATGATAATATAATTTTTTAAATTCGTTTGTCGCTTTAAGTTCTTCTCCCGCTTTTGGTTCGTCATATCTACCATAAAAGAAACCATCTCTATACCAAGCATTTCCTGAAAATTTTGACCATACGATATGATCTTCAGTTGGTAGTTTGGATTTTAAATCAACTACAAAGAATTCATTCCAATCTGAACCGCCTTTGGATATTCCGTAACTAAAATAGTTATTATCATTTGAAAAATATAAACCAGCTAAACTTACCGAACCGTCTGTAGAAAGTTTATTCGGATCGATTAAAACTTCAGGAGCAGCGTCTAATCCTTTTTGAATATAATAAACGCTTTGCTCTTGAAGACCGTCATTTTTAGAGAAAACGTAGTAATCACCAACCTTAAAAGGTGAGGAATAACGTTCATAATTCCAAAGTTTTGTAAGGTAATTCTTTATTTTTTCTCTAAAAGGTATAGCGGAAAGGTAATCTTCCGTTACTTTGTTTTGTGCTTCAACCCATGGATTTAGAACAGCTGGATCGGTTGTTTCTAACCAACGATACGGATCGGGAATTTGAGTGCCAAAATAATTATCTACATGATCTGATTTTTTAGTCTCCGGGTACTTAATAGGGGGATTCTGAGCTAAAATCGCAATATTTAATATGATAAAGGATATTAGAAGTGACAGTCTTATTTTCATTTTTTTACCCCAAATGTGATATAATTTATCTTACAATTTAATCTAAGAATATGATTAATACAAAAGTAAAATAATATATCGTTTTCAATTGCTTAATAGTTTTTAAGTCTATATTTTACTTGTACCAATAACATTAATCAAGTCGGAAATATGATGAGTTATTGGATAAAACAATCTTAATGTAATATTTCCGACCATTATAAAAAAACAGTTTGAGGTTTTGTATGTCAAGTAAAGATTTTAATGCTTTTGAAATGGCACAAGCACAGTTTGACAAAGTAGCTGATATTCTCAATCTTGATGATTCTACTCGTCAACTATTAAGAAATCCACTTCGCGAATATCATTTCAGTATTCCGGTTAAGATGGATGATGGAAGTGTAAAAATATTTAAAGGATTCAGAGTTCAGCATAATGATGCACGCGGTCCTGCAAAAGGGGGAATTAGATTTCATCCACAGGAGACTGTCGATACGGTTAAAGCATTAGCAACATGGATGACTTGGAAATGTGCAGTTGTTAATATTCCATTAGGCGGAGGGAAAGGTGGAGTAATATGTGATCCACATAACCTTTCGATGCGCGAACAAGAGAATATTTGCCGTGGATGGGTAAGGCAATTAGCAAAAAATGTCGGTCCATTGAATGATGTTCCTGCTCCTGATGTAATGACTAATGGTCAGCATATGTTATGGATGTTAGATGAATTTGAAACAATTCATGGAGCCAAGTATCCTGGTTTTATAACAGGAAAACCTGTTGGAATGGGTGGTTCATTAGGCAGAACTGAAGCAACAGGTTATGGAGTTATCTATACAGTAAGAGAAGCTCTAAAACAATTAAACATTGATATAACAAAGACCTCTGCAAGTGTTCAGGGTTTTGGCAATGTTGCACAATATGCTATTGAACTCTATACGCAACTTGGTGGTAAAGTTGTTTGTGTATCTTGCTGGGATCAGGAAGATCAAGCATCTTATACATTCAAAAAAGCTGATGGAATAGATTTAAATGTACTCAGAAGTATCACAAACAAATTTGGTGGAATAGATAAAGATAAAGCAAAAGAATTAGGTTATGAAATTCTTGGCGGTGATATTTGGATTGAACAGGAAGTTGATATTCTTATCCCTGCTGCATTAGAAAATCAGGTAAGAGGCGATAATGCTGTTAAGATAAGCAACAAAGTAAAAATATTAGCAGAAGGCGCTAATGGACCAACAACTCCTGAAGCAGACAAAATTTTACAAGATAAAGGCATTTTTGTAATTCCTGATTTCTTGGCAAATGCCGGTGGAGTTACTTGTTCTTATTTTGAACAAGTTCAATGTAATATGAATTATTATTGGGAAAAAGAAGAAGTACTCACTAAATTAGATTCTAAAATGACTTCTGCTTTCCATGCAGTAAGTGATTTAGCATCAAAGAGAAAGATGTTTATGCGTGACGCTGCTTATGTAATATCTATTAATCGTGTAGCTCAAGCATGCCGTGATAGAGGTTGGGTATAATAAGTTCTTTTAATTTCTTTAGGGGATTGGATTTTAATCCAATCCCTTTTTTCTTTTCTTTTACTTCCATTCTAAATTCCTTATTTTAATCAATCCAATAACTATTAAATAAAAATAAGTATATGAAGACTCCCAATAAACCTGCAGATAGTTTAGTACTTGAATTACAAGAGCGTGCAAAAGAACTAAACTGTCTTTATATAATCGAAGATACATTAAATAAATCTGATATTTCTGCTAGGCAGGCATTTCATACAATAATAAATACGTTGCCGCAAGGATGTCAATATCCTGATTCATGCAGAGTGAAATTATATTATGAAGATATTACTTATCAAACAAGTGAGTTTGAGGAATCAAAATGGTTCATTCAGGTTGATATTGTAGTTCAGGAAAAAGTTGTTGGGCTTATAAAATTATTTTATATAAAGGAATTTCCCAAAGCTGATTTTGGTCCTTTCCTTAAAGGAGAGAAAAAATTATTAAATACAGTTGCCGAAAGGCTCGGACATTTTATACTTCATAAAAAACTTAAAAATGTTTTTAAGGAAATGAATGATGTAAGAGAGACAGTTTCCAAATCATCCAAAGGCGAATGGCAGATAGTTCTTGATATGATTAGAAAAACTGACCCAAATCTATTTATGAGTTTAATGCGAAAGCTTCTTCATTTCTTATGTTGGAAAGGAGTAGAGGAAGCAGAGATGCTTATGAAGCACGCCTCAATAAAAAGAAGAGTTGTTGAGTTTGAAGAAGAGGGTGATGAAAATAAACCAATGAAGATAAAAAAAATTGCTAACTATGATGAATATGTTGATACAATTATAAGATTAGCAAGTGAGAATCTAACCGACGACATAATTCTTGCTCGAATACAAAAATGGATTCAAGAAGATAAATCCAGCGGATTAGTAAAGGTGGTTGAAAATCAAGATACATCATTAACAGAAATTTCAGATGCAATACGAAAGTACTATCATATCTCTCCTGAAAAATTAGAATTATCGCCTTCAACAGTTAAGGGATTACGTGTATCGCTATTAAGAAGATTTTTTACCGATCAGCTTGATTTTATAAGTGTAGCAAAGGAATATGTAAAACTCACAGATTTTTATAAGTTAATTGACAAAATGATTTTTCCTCCTGCAAGTCATGGAAAACTTGGCGGTAAGAGTGCGGGATTATTTTTGTCTTATCATATAATTAATAAAGAATCAGAAAATGATCCTTTGATTCAAGACATAAAAATACCGAAAACATGGTATATCTCATCTGATGGTGTATTATATTTCATGCAATATAATAATCTCGAAGAAGTGCTTGAACAAAAATATAAAGAAATTGATGAAGTAAGAATTGAATACCCGCATATAGTACAATTATTTAAGAATTCAGAATTTCCTCCTGATATCGTAAAAGGATTATCGGTAGCCTTAGATGATCTAGGCGAAAAGCCATTGATAGTAAGAAGTTCGTCATTATTAGAAGATCAACTCGGTGCTGCTTTCTCCGGTAAGTATAAGAGTTTATTTCTTGCAAACCAAGGGAGTAAGGAAGACCGCTTAATAGCTTTAATGGATGCGATAGCAGAGGTTTATGCTTCTACTTTTAGTCCTGATCCAATTGAATATCGTGCTGAAAGAGGTCTCCTTGATTTTCATGAAGAGATGGGCGTTATGATTCAGGAGGTTGTGGGAGTTAAAGTAGGCAGTTATTTTCTTCCTGCATTCGCAGGTGTTGCATTCAGTACAAATGAATTTAGATGGTCTCCTCGCATTAAAAGAAATGATGGTCTAATAAGAATTGTTCCGGGTCTTGGTACAAGAGCAGTAGATCGACTAAGTGATGATTATCCGCTTTTAGCATCTCCGGGTCAACCAAGCTTAAAAGTAAATGTAACTCCCGAAGAAATGTTCCGATATTCGCCTAAAAAAATTGATGTAATTAATTTAGAGACCAATGAATTTGAGTCTATTTTCATAAAAGACTTGATAAAAAAATATGGTCAGGAATATCCAAATTTCAGTGAAGTATTTTCAGTATATGATTCTAATATTGTAAGACCAGCCACTCAGTTTGATTTGGATGACGAGAAGAAAGAACTCATTGTTACATTCGATAAATTATTCATTAAAACAGATTTTCTAAAAAAAGTAGATCTTATATTAAAAACATTGCAAGCAAAGATACAATCTCCGATAGATATAGAATTTGCATGTGATGGTAATGATTTTTATCTATTACAATGCCGACCGCAGAGTTTTACGGGTGATATCACTTCAGATAATATACCCAAAGATATTCCTGAAGAGAAAATTTTATTTACAGCAAAGAAATTTATTTCAAATGGTCGTGTACCCGAAATAACACATATTGTTTATGTTGACCCAGTTCATTATTCAGAGATATCTGATAGAAATAGACTTCTACAAGTCGGAAGAGCAGTTGGTAAATTGAATAAATTACTACCAAAAAGAAAATTTATATTAATAGGACCGGGAAGATGGGGAAGCCGAGGCGATATTAAACTTGGTGTAAGTGTAACCTACTCTGATATTAATAATACGGCAATGCTTATTGAAGTAGCTAAAAAGAAGGGTAATTACTTGCCTGACTTATCATTTGGAACACATTTTTTCCAAGATTTAGTTGAAGCAAATATTCGTTATCTCCCATTATATCCTGATAATGAAGGAATATTGTTTAATGAATCGTTTTTTCAAAATTCAGTAAATATTATTAGAGATTTAATTCCTGAATATTCTCACTTAGAAGATGTAGTAAAAGTTATTGATGTAGTTAATTCAACAGAGGGAAGTATTCTTAAGGTAATGATGAATGCAGATCTCAATATAGCAATAGGTGTCCTTTCTGATGAAACAGGGGTATCGGAATCTGAAAAAATTCACAAAGGTTTAGTTGAAAGTCATTCGGGTGAGCATTGGAAATGGAGAATGAAGATAGCAGAAAAAATTGCATCAGAATTAGATGCAGTAAAATTTGGAATAAAAGCGATGTATGTTTTTGGTAGCACTAAAAACACAATTGCAGGTCCGGGAAGTGACATTAATTTATTAGTTCACATTGATGAAAAAGAATCGAAACTAAATGATCTTAATCTATGGTTTGAAGGTTGGAGTCTCTGCTTAAGTGAAATTAATTTTTTACGAACAGGTTATAAATCTCCAGGATTATTGGATATTCATTATGTTAATGATGAAGATATAAAGCATAAGACGGGATATGCATCAAAAATAGATGCAGTTACAGATGCTGCTGCGCCACTTAAATTAAAAAATAATAATTCATAGAATTTGCACGTTGTGATTTATTTCTTATATTTCGCAATCGAAAAAAGGAAAATCATGTTTACCGCATTAGTACATCATCATCATTCTAATAATCCATACGAGGGAAGCCGGTAAGCTATATCCAAATATTCAATAAATATTTTAGAATTTAAAAGCTCGGCATGCCGAGCTTTTTTCGTTTAAAGGAGTATAAATGAGAGAGAATTTAAAACTTGCAATACAAAAAAAAGGTAGATTAACAGAGAAAACTATCGAGCTATTAAAAAATTGCGGACTCGATATAGAAAATTATTCTGATCGATTAATGGTGCCCGCTCGTAATTTCCCCATTGATCTTATATTTTTAAGAGATGATGATATTCCGGAATATGTTCAGGATGGCGTAACTGATATTGGTATCGTTGGTGAAAATATTCTATTTGAAAAAAATACTAATGTTGATATTGGATTCAGATTAGGTTATAGCAAATGTAAATTGACAATAGCCGTCCCTGAAGCGATTGAATATAATTCTATTGCAGAATTAAATAATAAAAGAATTGCAACTTCATACCCGGTAATATTGAAAAACTTTTTAATGAAAAACAATATTAATGCAAAAATAATCGATATTAGCGGCTCTGTGGAAGTGGCTCCATCACTTGGAATAACCGATCTAATTTGTGATATAGTTTCAACCGGCAACACATTAAGACTCCATAAGCTAAAACCATTTATTGATATATTTAATTCAGAAGCAGTTTTAATTAAGAACTTATCATTAGAGAAAAATAATTACAAACAAGAGATACTTAGTAAATTATTATTAAGAATCGAATCGGCGATAAAGGCAAAAAAATCTAAATATATCATGATGAATATTCCAAAGGAATCTTTAGATATCGTATCAAATATAATTCCATCACTCAAGAGTCCGACAATACTTCCACTTGCAGATGAATCGATGTTAGCAGTTCATGCGGTAATTCCTTCGGATCAATTTTGGGAAATAAATGATAAATTGAAAGACACCGGTGCTTCCGGGATTTTATTAATTCCAATTGAGAATATGATATTATGAAAAAATATTTTTATAAAGAATTATCTGAAAAACAAAAATCAACTTTGATGAATCGCACTCGTAATATAATGAGTGATATAGATTCTGATGTCGAATTTATATTAGAAAATGTGAAGAAAGGTGGATTAAAATCAGCAATTAAATTTGCAAAGAAATATGATAATTATTCTTCTCAATCTCCATTTTTCTCTTTCGATGAGGTTGAAGAAGCAGAAAATCAAATCTCTAAATCAGCAAAACAAGCAATAAAAGCAGCCTATAAGAATATATATAAATTCCATACTCTTCAAAAAAGAAAAAATATTGACGTAAAAATTTCTGAGGGGATAAAATGTTCTTTGAATTATCTACCGATAAATAATGTAGGATTATATATTCCTGGTGGCACAGCGATTTTACCATCGACCTTATTAATGCTGGGAATACCTGCAAAGATAGCGGGCTGTAAAAGAATAGTAATTGCAACACCAACCAAAGATAAAATTGATCCGCATATTCTTTATATAGCAAAAATATTAGGCATTACTGAGATACTAAAAATAGGAGGAGTTCAGGGAATAGGTCTATTGGCTTATGGCGATAAAAAATTTAAGAAGGTTGATAAAATATTCGGTCCTGGCAATAGATATGTAACGATAGCTAAAAACTTGGTTTCAATTGATCCTGAAGGATCGGCTATTGATATGCCTGCAGGACCGAGCGAGGTATTGATTATTGCAGATGAATCTGCCAATCCGGTATTTACTGCTTCAGACCTTTTATCTCAAGCAGAACATGGCTCTGATTCCTCTAGCATACTTGTTACAAACTCAGAAAAATTTGCTGAATTAGTCCTAAAAGAATTAGGTGATCAATTAAAAAGTCTCGCTAGAAATAAATTTATAATAGAATCATTAAAAAATTCATTTATAATTATAACTGATAATTTAGAAGATGCACTTGATTTTAGCAATGAATATGCTCCGGAACATTTAATACTCCAAGTTAAGAATTACAATAAATATAAAGGTAAAATAGAAAACGCAGGTTCTGTATTTCTTGGAAATTATTCTCCTGAGAGTGCCGGTGATTATGCATCGGGTACTAATCACACTCTTCCAACAAACGGATTTGCTAAATCTTTCAGTGGCGTAACGCTTAATTCTTTTCAAAAAAGTATAACATTTCAGGAGCTTTCAAAAAAGGGATTAAGTTCGATCGAAGAAACTATTATTACCTTAGCCGGAATTGAAGGACTGGATGCTCACGCAAATGCTATAAAGGTTAGGAAGTGATTATGAATATTAAAGATTTAGTGAGGAAAAATATTTTGGAATTGACTCCTTATTCTTCTGCAAGAAGTCTTAATTTGAATGGTATTTTATTAGATGCTAATGAAAACCCATATTGTAATATGGAGATAGTAGAACCTGAATTAGAAATTAATAGGTATCCAGATCCATATCATACAAAAATGAGAAATCGATTGAGCGAATATCTTTCGATAAATTCTGAAAACATAGTTTTTGGAGCGGGCTCTGATGAATTAATAGATTTAATAATTAGAATATTCTGTGAACCCGGGAAAGACAATATCATAATTCCCAATCCTACGTATGGAATGTATGAAGTAGCAGCTAAGATCAATGATATTAAAGTGAATTATTTTGACTTAAGTGATAATTTTCAAATCTCTCAAGAGAATTTTAATAAATCGAAGAATGCAAATAGTAAAATATTATTTTTATGTTCACCCAATAATCCAACCGGCAACTTATTAGAAAAAGAAATGGTAATAAAAATTATCAAATCATTTAATGGTATTATAGTAATTGATGAAGCATATATCGATTTTTGTAATAGTGAATTTAGTTTTATTAATGAACTAAGTAATTTTAATAATGTTATTCTCTTGCGCACTTTCTCAAAAGCATGGGGATTAGCTGGCTTAAGACTAGGATACGCACTAGCATCTAAAGAAATTATTAATATAATACTTAATGTAAAATTGCCTTATAATATCGGTTCTTTAGTTAACGATCTTTTTTTTAAGGTCATGGAAAAAGAAGAGATTAGAAGAAAAAATGTTAATTCAATAATTACGGAAAGGAATCGATTATATAAGGAGCTTATTAAAATAAATGAGATATCTAAAGTTTATCATTCCGATGCCAATTATATTTTATTTCAAGCAGATAAGCATCTTGAATTATTTAAATATTTAATTGCAAATGGGATTGTAATTAGAGATAGAAGTACTCAGATCAAAGATGCATTGCGAGTCTCAATTGGAACCCTTGAAGAAAATAATTCTTTTTTAATGAATATTAGGAAATTTTATGAAACTACTACTTGACAAGAAATATTTTTTTGATATAAAAAAAATCCCAAATGAATTTATAACATCATTAAAAAAATTATTTGAAACCGGATATGAACTTTATTCTGACATTCCCGAATCCGAAATTAACCCTGCATTTAATTCATTTTTGAATAGCGAAGGAATTGATATTAGATTTGGAATTCCATTTGAAAAATTTAATGAGAAAATTGTTTACAAATCGGGGAAGTTATATTTCAGAGATAGATCTAAATTACTTATAAAAAAGAATAGAATTATAAAGCACAGTAGGAAGACCAAAGAAACTAATATAAAAATAGATTTAAATTTAGATGGAGAGGGAAAATCAAAAATTAAAACCGGTAATGGATTCTTTGATCACATGCTGGAACAATTTGCGAAGCATTCATTCGTTGATACCAAAATTAGTGCTAAAGGTGATTTAATCGTTGATGAGCATCATTTGGTTGAAGATGTAGGAATAGCTTTAGGAGAGGCTATATTGAGTGCGCTTGGTAATAAAAAGGGTATATCAAGATTTGGTTTTGTAGTCCCCATGGATGATGCACTTACTCAATTTGCAGTTGATTTAAGCGGAAGACCATATTTAAAATTTGATGCCAAATTTACAAGAGAAATTGTAGGGCAATTCCCGACTGAATTAGCAAAAGAATTTTTTAGAGCTGTGAGTATAGGGCTTAAAGCTAATATTCATATTAATACAAAAGGTGAAAATGATCATCACAAAATTGAATCGATGTTTAAAGCTTTTGGAAGAGCAATGAAAAGTGCCATCTCTATTTCAGAAAAAAATAAAAATATATTACCGACCACAAAAGGTGTTTTATGATAACAGTATTAGATTACGGAGCGGGGAATATTGCTTCGGTAAAGAATGTTCTCGATGAATTAAAAATTGATTACTTAATAAGCAACCGTGAAATTGATCTATGCAAAGGAGAAAAAATAATATTTCCGGGAGTCGGAGAAGCTTCTTTTGCCATTAAAAAACTTCACCTTATGAATTTATTTAATCTATTAAGAATTCTTAAAAAACCATTTTTAGGTATTTGCTTAGGGATGCAATTATTAGCAGAAAAATCTGACGAAGGTAATGTAACTTGTCTTGGTGTTTACCCGGGTACCATAAAGAAATTTGAGGATACATCTTTGCAGGTGCCTCACATGGGTTGGAACAATGTTAATCACAATTCAGATAATAAATTATTTCATAATATTAAGTCTGGCGAGTTATTTTATTTTGCCAATTCATATTACATGCCGGAGAATGAATTCCAAATTGCCACATCTAAGTATGGAATTACATTTGCTTCTGCAATGATGAAAAATAATTTTTATGGAGTTCAATTCCATCCAGAGAAGTCCGGTGCTCCGGGAATTCAATTAATTAAAAACTTTATAGAACTATGTTAATAATACCTGCAATTGATTTAATAGACGGAAAGATAGTTAGATTGAAGCAAGGGGAATATAATGCAAAAACTATCTATTATGAAAATCCTCTTGATTTTATTGAGCAGATTAAAGAATACGATTTTAAGCGGCTTCATTTAGTTAATCTTTCTAATGCCGAAACTGAGAAAATAACCGATTTTAGTTTTGTAAATGATTTTAAATTTAATAACGATTTAGAAATTCAATATGGCGGAGGAATTAGAAAGGCATTTGAATTAGAGCACCTATCTAAAGCCGGAGTAGATTACTTTATTATCGGCTCTCTTTTTTTTAGCGACAATAATGAATTTAAGAAAATGGTATCCTTATATAATCCCGAACGATTGATTATCAGTGCGGATATAATGGAAAAGAATGTTTATATCAGAGGGTGGAAAGAAAATAGTAATATAAATATTGATGATGCAATAAAGATGGGAGTTGAACTTAAGACTAATACATTTTTGATAACGGATATTAAAAGAGATGGTATGCTTCAATCACCTAATTTTGATTTATATAAAGAATTACAAGAAAAATATCCGGGAATAAAGATCATTGCTTCCGGTGGTGTTTCCTCACTTGATGATTTAAAGATTCTGGAAAATATTGGCGTTTATGGTGTTGTAGTTGGTAAAGCAATTTTTGAAAACAAAATTTCTCTAAAGGAGTTAAAAAGTTTTGGTAACTAAAAGAATTATTCCTTGTCTTGATATTAAAGATAAAGTAGTAGTAAAGGGAGTTAATTTTAAGTCTCTTGAATATGCAGGTGAGGCAATCGAATTATCAATGAAATATTATGAAGAATATGCAGATGAATTAGTATTCTTAGATATAACAGCCACCGAAGAAAAGAGAAAAACATTAATTGAACTTGTAAAAGATATTGCCAAAGTAATTAGAATACCTTTTACAGTCGGTGGTGGAATAAGTTCAATAGAAAATATCTATGAATTAATATTTGCAGGTGCAGATAAAGTTTCATTGAACACGATTGCAGTTAAAAATAAATCTATTATAACAGAAGCCGCAAAGAAATATGGAAGTCAAGCTATCGTTGCGGCAGTGGATATAAAACGTATTAATGATAGATACGAAGTATTTATTAAAGCAGGAAAAGAAGCTACCGGATTGGATGGAATAGAATGGTGTAAAGAATTGCAAGATTTGGGAGCAGGTGAATTATTAATAACCTCTATGAATAAAGATGGAACTAAGAGCGGATTCGATATTGAATTTCTTTCCAAAGTTGAAAAGAATGTTTCAATTCCAGTTATTGCCTCAGGTGGTGCGGGCAAGAAAGAAGATTTTCGTGATCTATTCTTAGATACAGGAATTTCTGCCGGACTTGCTGCAAGTTTATTTCACTATAACATTCTCCCTATTCCTGAACTAAAAAAATATTTATCAGAAAATGGTATTAAGGTTAGATTATGATTGATATTAAAAAGATTGATTTCGATAAAATGAATGGATTAGTACCAGCTATAATTATTGATGAAAACGAGAAAGTTTTGATGTTAGGATTTATGAATCAGGAGTCGTTAAAAATAACTATCGAATTGTCTCTCGTTACGTTCTTTAGTAGATCAAAAAATCGACTGTGGACGAAAGGGGAGACATCAGGAAATTTCTTAAATGTATTAGATATAAAACTTGACTGCGATAATGATTCTTTATTAATAAAAGTGAAACCGAAAGGTCCAGTCTGTCATTCAGGCAATTATTCATGCTTTGATATAGACGTCGAAGAAAAATTTTCTTTTAATTATCTATATGATATTATTAAGAAAAGAAAAATAGAAATGCCAGAAAATTCTTACTCAACAAAATTATTCAATTCGGGAATAAATCGTATTGCTCAAAAGGTCGGAGAAGAGGCGATCGAAACTGTTATTGCTTCAATGAACAATAATAAAGAAGAGGCAATATATGAAATATCCGATCTTTTCTTTCACCTTATGGTATTGATGAATCAGATGGATATTTCATTAGCTGATATAAACAATGAATTAGAGAAGCGGCATAAAAAATAGTTTAAAGAACAAACCACTCTTTAACCATTAAAGGAATTTCTGAAGCGACTTTCTTGTGAGTAAATTCATTTGTCGTTTTGGAATAATTATATTCCTTTTCCCATTCTGCTGCATTTTGAACAGTTTCTTCAATACTATCTAATATGAATAAAAGTTCATCATCAGTCATAGTTGGATGAAGAGAAAGACGGACCCAGCCGGGTTTCTCTGAAAGATCGCCTTCATTAATCTTATCCGTAATTCTTTTAGAGCGAGTAGGATCCACATGTAATAAATAATGCCCATAAGTTCCAGCACAAGAACATCCGCCTCTTACTTGAATACCGAATTTATCATTCAACAAAGTAACCATTAAATTATAATGAATATCTTCCACATAAAAAGATAAAATACCGAGGCGATGCTCGATATCATTTGCAAGTATATGGATTTTATGATTTGCTTTTAATCGAGGTAAGGCAATCTTGAGCAATTCTTCTTCACGCTTAATAATATTTTCTGATTTTATCTCTTCTTTTAATTTTATACAAAGAGCTGCTTTAATTGCTTGAAGAAAGCCGGGAGTACCGCCGTCTTCTCTCATCTCAATATCTTTTATATATTGGTGGGTGCCCCAAGGATTAGTCCATTCCACCGTTCCTCCCCCGGGATGATCGGGAATAGATTTGTGATATAATTTTGAATTAAAAATTAGGACTCCGGATGTACCCGGACCACCTAAGAATTTATGAGGCGAAAAAAAGATGGCATCTAAGCGCATAAGGGGATCACCCGGATTCATATTTATATCAACATAGGGAGCGGAGGCTGCAAAATCAACAAAGGATAGACCATCATTTTCGTGCATTAATTTTGCCATTTCGTAATAAGGCGTTTGAATACCCGTAACGTTTGAAGCTGCGGTAAATGAACCGATTTTTATTTTTCTATTTTTATATTTCTGTAAAAGTTCTTCTAAATGATTAAGATCAATAAGTCCTTGCGAATCAGGTTCAATTACTTCCACATCACAAATAGTCTCTAACCATGATGTTTGATTAGAATGGTGTTCCATGTGAGTTAGGAATATAATCGGCTTATCTTCGAGAGGGACATTAGTGTATTTATTTAATTGTTCACAAATTTTAATACCAAGAATTCGCTGGAATTTATTGACGGCGGCAGTCATACCCGAACCGACAAAAAGGAGGACATCATCAGCTCCGGCATTAACATGTTTCTTTATAATACTTCGTGCTTCTTTATATGCTAAAGTCATTGAAGTACCGGTAACGCTAGATTCCGAATGCGTATTGCCCACAAAAGGAGCAAAGAATTCATTCATTCTTTTTTCGATAGGGGAATATAGCCTTCCGCTTGCTATCCAATCGGCATAAATAATTTTTTTTGTACCGTAAGGTGAATTAAATTCATGATCAATACCGATAATATTATCCCGGTATTTTTTGAAATAAGATTCTAAATTGGTCATATAAATTCGCTAATAGTATTAAATTGTCTTATTTATAATAATAAAAAAAGCCATTGCGGTGCAATGGCTTTTTGTCGTTAACCTAAATAAGCTTTTAAGTTTTTGCTTCGGGTGGAATGTCGTAATCTGAGTAATGCTTTTTCTTTAATTTGACGAACTCTTTCTCTTGTAAGATTAAGTTTCTCGCCGATTTCTTCTAAAGTAAGCGAATGCTCTTTGCCAAGACCGAAATAAAGGCGAATAACTTCTGCTTCTCTATCAGTCAGAGTAGAGAGAGATCGTTCAATTTCTGCTTTAAGGGATTCCTTCATAAGGAATTGGTCGGGAGCGGGTTGATCGTCATTAGGCATAACGTCTAATAAACTATTTGTATTATCGTCGCTATGAGCGAAGGGAGCATCCACTGATACGTGGCGACCTGCAATTTGCATTGCGTAAGTAACATCTTCAACGTCCATCTCTAGTTGTGCGGCTATTTCTTCCGGATTTGGTCTTCTTTCGTATTCTTGCTCTAATTGACTAAGAGCTTTGCTCATTTTATTTAAAGCACCGACTCTATTAAGAGGGAGTCTAACCATTCTTGATTGTTCGGCAATTGCCTGCATGATCGACTGTCTGATC
This sequence comes from uncultured bacterium, assembly GCA_937936675.1. Taxonomy (GTDB): domain Bacteria; phylum Bacteroidota; class Ignavibacteria; order Ignavibacteriales; family Melioribacteraceae; genus BRH-c32. The sequence goes on along the minus strand of CALDDL010000282.1, from coordinate 11,614 downwards.
CACCAAACTGCATAAGAAATAAATTTAAAACCTCTAGTTTCATCGAATCTTTTGCCGGCTTTAATAAGACCAAGATTTCCTTCATTAATTAAATCTCCTAATGGAAGTCCTTGGTTTTGATATTGTTTAGCCACACTAACAACGAATCTCAAATTTGCTTTAGTTAATTTTTCTAAAGCGATTTGATCACCTTTTTTAATTCTTATTGCTAATTCAATTTCCTCGTCGGGAGTTAATAAATCAACTTTTCCAATTTCTTGAAGATACTGATCTAAAGATTTGCTTTCCCTATTTGTAAATTGTTTTGTAATTTTCAAAATTAATAACTCCTTAATTCATCATTTTACTGCATTGATTTGCGAATTGTTCCGTATAGATAACCATATTATAATTGGTAAAAATCGTAGATTTATTTTGCAGGTCTTATCCTATTATCTAAAAACAGTTTAACCTTGCAAAATTATATAAATTGAAGCTAAAATCCTAATTTAAATTTTTGCAGAAATTATGGAAAGAAAGATGAAGATTAAATATTATAATTCAAGAATCATAATTCTACTTTTTTCTTCAATATTATAAAGGGATTATAATATGCCGATATAAAGTAGAATTATTTACTTGAAAATCAAATTAATTTGCTTTTTGGTCGAGCAAAATTTCATCGATAGCTTTTATCAATGATTCTTTTGGTAAAGCACCTTGTGCCATTTGTGGTTTACCATTTGCCGGAATAAACAATAATGAAGGAATAGAACGGATACCGAATACGGAAGCTAATTCTTGTTCTGCTTCTGTATCGACTTTAAAAAAGTTGACTTTCCCTGCATATTCCACAGATAATTCTTCAACTATCGGAGCAACCATTTTGCACGGACCGCACCAGTCGGCGTAAAAATCTACAAATGCCGGTAAATCTCCCTTATAGCTCCATTCTTGATTATTTTCATAATCAAAAATTTCATTGATGAATTTTGCTTTTGTTAATTTCTCTGTCATAATCTTCCCTTTTTTATGTAATTTATACTAATGAGATAAAAAATAATTAAAAAGGATTCAGATTTATGATAAAAAATATCAGATTTATTACTTTTTTCATTTTTTCATTTGGATATATAAGTGGCTGCTCAACCGAAATAATAAAAAAAGAGCCTGTTCCTTTTATCATAAATATTGATACTACAAAAATATCTTCAAAGAATTTTAGAGGATTAGGTTTTGAGTGGGATGCAAGAAATTATTTTAATATGAAAATCGATGACAATGATTATAAAATGATTTTTGAACGTGCTAAGTGGATGAATTTTAAAATAATAAGAACTATGATGCAGGTGAAATGGGCATTTGATGAAAATGATGACTTTATTACTAGCAGCAACGAATTTTATAATTTGACTAAAATATTGGATTATTGTGAAGAAAATGAAATTTCTGTTATTATACAAGAATGGGGAATTGAACCGGAATGGTTAAATCATAATAAACTTAATAAAGTTGATGAATCAAAGTATTTAGATATGATAATAAAATACATGGATTATTTTGTAAATAAGAAGAATTATAGTTGCATAAAATATTTTGGATTTGTAAATGAGCCTAATTATGAAGTAGGTGATTATCAAAGATGGAAAAGAGGATTTGAATATTTGTATAACGGTTTTGAGAAAAAAGGAGTTATTCCCAAAATCAAATTTATGGCTCCCGGACAAAGTAATAATGATGAATGGTTTAAAAATAGTATAAATGATCTTAGTTCTCAAATTGGTTTATTTGATGTCCATATTTATGAATGGAAAAAGGATCTTTTAGTAGGTGGAATTTATTATAAAACAAAAGATTTTATTTCTATTAAAGATTTTAAGAAAGAGAACAGAGAAAAATTATTTTTTATAAGCGAAGCCGGAATGAGAGACGGGCAAAACGCTGAAATAAATGAAAACATAGATTCATTTGATTATGCTCAGTTTATGGCAGATTATGGATGCCAAGCATTAAATGCCGGAGCTAATTCCGTGCTGGCTTGGATGTTAGATGATAACAGCCATCCGGATTTTCAGTGGGGTGCTTGGAAAAATAAGCAAAAACAATTTAGTCTTAGACCTTGGTTTTATACTTGGGGATTATTTGCAAAACTTTTCCCGCAAGGTGCGGATATTATAAAAATTAATTCAACTTCTATTGATTTACGAGCAACTGCTGCTTTATATAAAAACGAATTTTCCGTTTGTGTAGTTAATAATAGTAGTTCGGAAAATTTCTTTTATTTAAAAGGGGATGTATTAAATCAAAAACTATATTATATAACATTCATGGAAGATAATTTAAATGAATCTATTTCGGAAATTGAGAAAAAAGTTTTAACAATCTCGCCGACAAATCAAGAAATGAAAATATATCTTCCGGGTAAGTCACATATTTTTCTTACAACTATGCGTATAAAATGATAAAAATATATTAAATTTCTTTGTCGTATAATTATAAAAAATATATATTATCCAATTGTCTTAATAAAATATTAATCATAGGTAAAAGATGAAGCTTAAACCGATCTACATATATGGAATAGTAATAATAGTAGCAGTAACCGTAATTGCAATTTTTAGTTCAAATATTTTCACAAGCGATAATCCCTTGGGGACATCAAATTCACAAATGCCGGATGATGCTATGCATCAATCAATGAGAGGGAAAATGCCTTCGAGAGATAACGTCGATAAATCTGCAATGCAAAAACTCCAAGAATTAGAAAAAGAAGTGGAAGCTAATCCTAATGATACGCTTAAAATGAAAAAGTTATCTTCATATTATGCAGTTGGTCATCAGAAAGAAAAAGCTATCTCTTTATTAGAGAAGATTTTAGCTAAAGGTCCGAATAGAATAGATATACTTCAAGCATTGACTTATATGGAATATTCGCAAAAGAATTTCTCGAAAGCAGAATCCTATAATAATCAAGTTTTCAAATTGACAAATGGAAGTCTTGAATCGCAATTCAATATAGCTGTAATTGAAGAAGGGAAGGGTAATAAAGATAAAGCAAAAAAATTATACCAATCCCTTTTGAAAAATAATCCAAATACAGATATTGCAAAAATGGCACAGGCAGCCATAGATCGAATAAATTCTCCTGCTCCTGCCAATCCTCATATAAATTAATTCTTATAAGAAAAACCTTTAATTGGTTCACGAAGAGTAAGCACCGGACACGGTGCTTTTCTAACTACTTTTTCAGCCGTGCTACCGAATAAAAGATGTTCTACGCCAGTATGACCATGGGTAGCTATTATAATCATATCGATATCTTGTTCTCTTGCATATTCGTTTATCTCTACAAATGGTTTTCCTGTCTTAATAACAACCTTATATTTTAGATTATTTTTAATAAACTGTTTTGCAAGTGAATTAAGTTCATCTTCTGCTTTTTTCTGCATATCGATATCTATCGATGGAATAGCTACTTGTCCTAAGCTGAAATCCGCCGGATAAATAATTGGTTCTACGACGTAAATAAGGAAAAGCTCCGCATCAAAAAGTTTAACGAAGTCTATCGAGTACTTAAAAGCGTTTTTTGAGTATTCTGAGAAATCTATCGGTACTAATACTTTAGAAATCATAACTCCTCCTTTGTTAAAATAATGTTTGATGAATAGAGATTATAGTAATCTTGATTTATAGTCCTTAATCTTTTTGCAATAATTTGAGAAATACCTCTAAGAATTTTTACACCATCCTTTGGATATTTATTCATATATTCATCAAGGTCCGGTTTAAAGATAACTGCTAATCTAGACTTTTTGGTAGTAATTGCTGAGGCAGATCTCGTTTCATCATCTAAAAGAGCAACTTCACCAAAGAAATCTCCTTTCCTAAGCTTTGTAATTTCAAATCTCTTACCTGTAGAAAATTGTTGTGATATAGAAACTTCTCCATCTAAAATAATATAGAGACCAATCCCGGGATCACCTTGATAGAAAACATATTCATTTTCTTCATAAGCTCTATTATGAACAAGCTCTAATAAAGCGTAAAAAGGTTTTTCTTTTAATTCTCTAAAAGGGGGCATTGAAAGCAAAATATCTTCTAATTCATCCATAACGGTTGGATTCTTAAAAAGATTTGACCAAAAACTCGATGTTTGCGGTTCATAGTTGTTTTTATTCATAACTCCTCAATTAAAAAGCCCTGATTCAGCCACTCGCCAAATTTTTTGGCATGGGAATCTATTTTCATAGAGAGCTCTACCGATAATAACAGAATCGATAAGTTCACCGGCAGCCTCTTTTAGACTCCTTAAATCATTATATCCGCTTATACCACCTGAATGTGTTACTTTACATCCCGTAGTCATAGCGATTTTTTTTGATAATTCTACATTTGGACCGGTAAGCATACCATTTCGCATAACATCGGTAACAGTAAAACGAGTAACACCCATTTCCTTTAAATTTATTGCAAAATCCAATGGTTTTAAACCTGTATGCACTTTTCTTCCATGAATAACTACTTCATCATTAATCACATCAATCGCAGCTACAATTTTAGTTGGAGAAAATTGATCCAATGCCTTTTGAAATTCCTTTGGATTATCAAAAGCCATGGAGCCGATAACTACACGATAAACCCCAGCATCCAAAGTCTCTTTTATTTCATCATAAGTAGAAAGACCACCACCAAATTCTACCGGTATAATAACTGCTTCGCAAATTTGTTGAATGAATTTCAAGTTCTCTTTACTAATATTTGCGGATGCATCAAAATCCACTACATGAATGGCTTTGGCATTTTCTGCTCTCCATATTAAAGCCATTTCAATCGGGTCATTTCCATATTCAACTGAGTTTAATTCAGGTATCCCCTGAACCACTCTTACAGTTTTTCCATTTTTAATATCTATTGACGGTATAACAAGAATTTTATTCATTTTCTCGGTTTTTTCTTATGACTTAAGATAATTAATTTAATAAAACAATGGTAGTGAATTTATTTCTTCATTTATAATCAATATTGACTTTTCTTTTTCATATACTGATATTAGGAACATGAGAAAGAACTATAAACTAATAACTGACGATAAAGAAGAATTAAATATAACTTTATACTCTGCCACCGAAGAACTATCAGATAAATTTTTATTTTTTGTACATGGTTTTAAAGGATTTAAGGATTGGGGATTTGGTCCCTATATAGGCGAGTATTTTGCTCAAAATGGATTTACTGCTATATTATTTAATTTTTCTCATAACGGAGTAAGCGGTAATTCATCTGAATTTACTGAATTGGAAAAATTTTCAAGAAATACATTTTCAAGAGAAATCAGCGAGTTAAATCAAATAATTGATGCTGCTAAAAATGGATTTTTTGAAGATAGCATACCAAAGCAAATTGGAATCATCGGACATAGCAGAGGCGGAGCCATTACAATACTAACTGCATATAAAAGAGACGATATAAATTCTATCGCACTTTGGGCAACTGTTTCTAATTTAGACCGATATTCAGTGAGGCAAAAAGAGGTATGGAAAAAGAAAGGTATTTTTGAAGTTTTGAACCAAAGAACCAAACAAGTTATGAGTCTTGGAATTGGTTTATTAGAAGATTTAGAAAAGAATAAAGATTCTACTCTGAATATCAAAAAGGCAATTAATTCGATAAAAATTCCTATATTTATAGGGCACGGTGAACAGGATTTAGCAGTTAAAATCCAAGAAGCTGAAGACCTTTACAGTTGGTCAAATAAAGAGAAAACCGACTTTCTAAAGATTAGTTCAACAGGGCACACTTTCGATATGGTTCATCCGCATGAAAAAACCAACGAAAAATTTGAGTATTTATTAAGCAAGACTTTATTATTTTTTAAAAGAAATTTTTATTAATTGAGGAAAAAAATGAATTCGTTACAAAATGTTGCAAGCAAATCATCACTCTTGGAAAAAAGTTTAAGTTCAACCACATTTTGGGTTGTAACTTTTTCTGTATTAACATTTTTATCTGCGCAGGTTGCAGTTCCTGTTCAACCTGTTCCATTTACTTTGCAGACTTTGTTAGTTGTTCTTTCTGGGGCATTTTTAGGTAGCAAGAATGGTGCAGCTAGTCAAGCATTATATTTATTAATAGGAGCAATCGGTATTCCCGTTTTTGCAGCTTTTACCGGTGGATTTGTTAAGTTTTTTGGTCCAACAGGTGGTTACCTTTTATCTTTTCCTTTTGCTGCTTTTCTAACTGGATATATTATTGAGAAATACAATAGTAAATTTGCAGTTATTGCAGCAATAGTTTTAGCAAACTTATTAATATTAGTTGTAGGGTCTTTATATCTTTCTGTTTTCTTTGGCGGTAATATATCTCAATCATTTATGTCGGGATTAATTATATTTTCTATATGGGATGTAATTAAAATTTCTGCTGCTATTAGTATCTATTTTTCATTAAGATCAAAATACCCTAGACTTCCGAAAAAATAATGATAATTAAATCAATTATTCTAACATTAATATTATTAGGTGCATTTCTCTTTCTAGGCAGAAATATTTCTAGAATTATTAAGAATATTCGTAAAGGAAGAGATACAAATAGATTAGATAATATTCCGTTAAGGATTAAAGCGGTACTTAAAATTGCATTTGCTCAAACAAAATTATTAACTGATCCTATTCCGGGTTTGATTCATTTTTTTATTTTTTGGGGATTTGTACTTTTCATCTTTGCAGTTATCGAATCGATATTAATGGGATATTTTGAAGGATTCACGCTTGCTTTCTCCGGAGTATTGTTTTCGGCAATAACAATTGTGCAAGATTTTCTTGGAGTTGTAGTTTTAATTGCAGTAATATCGGCAACGTATAGAAGATATATCGAGAAAGTCCCTCGTCTTCAAGGCAATCCAAAAGGTAATATTGATGCAGGAATAATTCTATTATTAATTGCTTTAGTAATAATCACGATGTTTGGTCAGAATATTTCTCATATAGCAAAGAACAATTTCATCTTGGCTAGTAATGAATTTCGTCCAATTTCATTTTATTTAAGTAAATTAATTTATGGATCTGATAATAGCTCTAGTGGAATTGCTTTTGAGATCTTCTGGTGGAGTCATATAATTTTAATTCTTGGATTCATGAATTATCTCCCATATTCTAAACATTTCCATGTCTTTTCGTCTATACCGAATGTATTTTTTGGAAAGATAGATGTAAAAGATAAATATGCATTATCTTCAATAAATTTTGAAGAAGACGAACCACTTTTTGGTGCTTCGGACGTAACTGAATTAACATGGAAGCAAAATTTAGATGGTTATTCTTGTACAGAATGTGGAAGATGTACTGCCGCTTGTCCGGCTAATAATACGGGGAAATTACTTTCACCTAAGAAAATAATTACTGATATAAGAAAACGATTAGTTGATCCCGATAAAGAAAATATACTTTTAAATAATTATATCACGCCGGAAGAGTTATGGGCTTGTACCACCTGCAATGCATGTGTGTATGAATGTCCTGTAATGATTGAGCATGTGGATACAATAGTTGATTTAAGAAGGAATCTTGTTCTTGCGGAATCACAATTTCCGCCGGAGTTGAATAATGTTTTCAAGAATCTTGAAGTTAATCAAAACCCATGGGGATTTGATCAGAATGAAAGAGCTGCTTGGGCGGAAGGATTAGAAATAAAAACTTTTTCCGAAGACTCGAATTGCGATCTTCTTTTCTGGGTGGGTTGTTCAGGTGCTTTTGATACAAGGAATAAAAAAGTTACTAAAGCTTTTGCTTCAATAATGAAAGCTGCTAATATTGATTTTAGAATTTTGGGTAGTGAAGAAAAGTGTAATGGCGATACTGCCAGAAGATTAGGTAATGAATATCTAGCTCAATCGATGATTACGGATAATGTAACTACCTTAAAGCAATATAATATCAAGAAGATAGTTACTACTTGTCCACACTGTTTTAATTCAATCTCGAATGAATATCCGAAGTTTGGAGCGGAGTATGAAGTAGTCCATCACACGCAATTCTTAAATGAATTAGTCTCTAGAGGAAAAATTAAACTTAAAGATAATTCAATTGATAAAGTTGTTACATTTCATGATTCTTGTTATCTTGGAAGATATAATTCTATTTATGATGAACCGAGAGAATTAATAAAGGCAGTTACTGAAGAAGAAAGGTTTATAGAATTAAAGAGAAACAGAGAAAAAGGATTCTGCTGTGGAGCCGGAGGAGGCAGAATGTTTATGGAAGAAAATGATGGCGAGAGAATAAATATTAATCGCAGTAAAGAGATTATTGATTCAGGTGCTGCAATGGTTTCTCTTTCATGTCCGTTTTGTATGACTATGATAAATGATGGTCTTTCGGCTTTGAACAAATCTGACGATGTAGAAGTAAAAGATATAGCAGAAATAATTTTTGAAAACTTGGCAGTAAACTAAAATTAAATCAAATTAATCGGAGGCAAAAATGAACGAAAAATATTCACAACTAGTAGAATTTGTAAAATCTCTTGAAGTTGATGTAGCAAAATTTTATGAGAAAGAACAAGCAGCTGCAGGTACAAGATTAAGAAAAGGATTGAGCGAATTAAAAAAATTAGCTCAAGATATGCGTAATGAAATTCAAGAAGTAAAAACAAAAAGAAAATCGGAAAATTCTTAATAAATTTGTTTCTTAAGACCGGATTATTCCGGTCTCCTTTTTTTATGAGATCAATTATAATTCTAGTTTTTACTTTATTTCTTAATCAAGATACCTTTTTTCATGAGGATTATAGAGACTCAAAACAAATAAACACTTCGGTATCCTTTTCGGTTGTGGGAGATTTAATGTGCCACTCTGTTCAATTTAATTATGCCGAGGTAAAAAAGGATTCATTTGATTTCAAGCCTGTATATAGCCAAATACAAAAATTTCTTAGCGAACCAGATTTTACCATTGGTAATTTAGAAACCGTAATTGCAGGGAAAAAGTACCGCTATACCGGATATCCCACATTCAATTCACCTGAAGAATATATAGAAGCTTTATCAAAAGTAGGATTTGATATTTTATATACTGCTAATAACCATTCTTTAGATAGAGGTGAAATCGGTTTAAAGACTACGAATGAAAAGATTATTAATCATAAAATGCTCCCGATTGGTTCTTACGAAAAAGGGGAAGATACCATTTCCATATTTGAAAAAAATGGAATTAAGTTTTCTCTTCTAGCATATACTTATGGAACAAACGGGTTTAAGCTCAAAGATAATTCCGAGTACTCTTTGAACTATATCGATACTGCCAAGATTAAAAAAGATATAGCAATAGCAAGAAGCAAGAAGGCAGAGATATGTATTGTATATTTTCATTTCGGAGAGGAATATTTAAGGAAGCCTTCAGCATTTCAAAAAGAAATAGTTAAAAAAAGCATTTCTTATGGAGCTGATATAATTCTCGCAAGTCATCCTCATGTAATCCAGCAAATAGAATTCTTTAAAAGTGAATCATCGAATTTAGATTCAGGATTCGTAGCATATTCCTTAGGGAATTTTTATTCCAATCAAAAATGGCGTTATTCGGATGCTGGCATAATTCTAAACTTTGAACTTAGCAAAGATCTATTATCTAAGAAAATTAGTCTTTCTAAAATTAATTATATACCGACATGGGTACACAAATATAGCTCTGCTAATAAAAAAGAATTTGTTATATTGCCAAGCAATTTTAGAAAATATAAGTATTCTGATTCAATAATAATTTCAAAGAGTGATAGTTTATTAATCGAACAATCATACCTTGACACAAAAAACCTCATAGAAAAAGTAGAAGAATTTTCAAATTATGAATAAAAAATCAGCTTTAACAATTATCTTTATTACTGTATTTATAGACTTAATGGGATTTGGGCTATTAATTCCAATACTCCCAACATTTGCAAGCATAGAATTAGGAATATCTGATTTTGAAATCGGAATTATCGTAGCGATTTATTCTTTCATGCAATTTATTTTTAATCCAATGTTCGGCAAACTATCCGATAAATACGGGAGACGTCCATTAATACTTACTACTCTTTTGTTGACAGCCACCTCATACATTATTTTTAGTTTCTCAACAAATTTTTGGATACTGGCATTGTCAAGAGTTATTGGAGGATTTGGCGGAAGTAATATCGGGGTCGCTCAAGCATATATAGCCGATATTACTACAAAAGAAGAAAGATCGAAGGGGATGGGATTAATAGGAGCGGCTTTTGGATTGGGATTTGTTTTTGGACCTGTTGTTGGTGCATTACTTTCACAATATGGATATGCATTCGCAGGATATGGGAGTGCAGCATTTTCATTGTTAGCATTTTCATTTGCTTTTTTTAAGCTTCCAGAATCTAGAAATTTTGAAATTGCTTCAACTGTGGTTCGACCAAAAATATTTGATTTAAAGTTTACAATCACTGTACTAAAACGGAAAAATATTGGATTTTTAATAATCCTTTTCTCTGTCATTGTATTCTCGATGGCAAATATTTATGGGACATTCTCGATTTTGGGATATAAGTATTATCATTTCTCGGATATGCAGAATGGATTATTATTTGCGATAATAGGAATAGTAGGTGCAATTATTCAAGGCGGTTTTATTAAACAATTAGCTAAGATGTTTAATGATCGCAATCTTATTCTATTAGGAACGATTTTTATGATTGTTGGTTTAGCGGCAATTCCTTATGGACAAAACTTTTTGGGAGTGGCAATTGCAGGTGGAATTCTTGCAATCGGAACGGGAATGTTGCAGCCAACAATATTAAGTATGGTATCAAAATATAGTCATGAAACCGAGCAGGGAAGTATATTAGGAATTAATCAATCATTCTCGGCTTTAGCTCGAGTTTTAGGTCCTGTATGGGGAGGTTTTTCATTCCATTATTTAGGTTACCAAGCTCCTTTCCTTACAGGTTCACTTTTTGCATTATTGACATTTTTAGCTACTTTCTTTTTATTTAATACAAATAAAGCGATATAAATGGGCAGATTTAAGATAAGAAATATAGATATTGAGAATGCATTACTTTTAGCTCCAATGGAAGATGTTACAGATCTTGGATTCAGAAAGTTATGTAAAGAACTTGGTGCTGATATCGTTTATACTGAATTTGTAAATTCTGATGGTTTGATAAGGGCAAACCAGAAAACAAGAAAAAAAATGATTATCAGCGAAATGGAGAGACCTGTTGGAATCCAGATTTATGGTGGTAATCTTGAGCCAATGATTGAAGCTGCAATAATTTCTGCTGATCAAAATCCCGATATAATTGATATCAATGCCGGTTGTTGGGTTAAAAAAATTGCAACTCGTGGAGCTGGAGCAGGGTTATTAAAAGATTTAAATTATCTTGAAAAAATGGTCTCCGAAATTGTTAAAGCAGTTAAATTGCCAGTAACAGTTAAGACAAGAATTGGGTGGGATGGTAGTTCAATTAATATTTTGGAAGTTGCTAAGATTGTGGAAAATGCCGGAGCCGAAGCAATAACAATTCATTGCAGAACAAGATGCCAAGGACATTCAGGCGAACCCGATTGGAGTTGGATTCCTAAAGTGAAAGATATAGTTAAGATTCCGGTAGTGCTTAATGGTGGTGTTTT